>JAYUBD010000345.1:0-1673 GCA_043740995.1 Caulobacteraceae bacterium
CTGTAGGTCGCTTTATCCCGGGATTCGCGGAACCTCGCTTCCGCGCAGCGGTTAGGCGGCAGAGGTTGTTCGCCCTGGTCGGGAAGGTCGGAAATGCGCGTTACCGAACTTGGATCCTCGCCGTCGAAACCGGCGCCAGGCGCGGATCAAGACAGGCTCGGACGTTCGCCGACCGGGCGCCCGACTGGGCAGAAGGTGCTGGTGACCGGTGGGGCCGGCTACATCGGCGCCCACACCTGCAAAGCGCTCCGCGAGCAGGGCTATATGCCGATCGTGTTCGACAACCTGAGTTCAGGCTACGAGCAGGCGGTCCGATGGGGACCGCTGGTTCGAGGCGACATCCGCGACACGGCGGCCGTTCGGGCCGCGATCGAGCGGTACGAGGTGACCGCCGTGATTCACTTCGCAAGTCTGATCGAGGTCGGGCGATCCATGAGCCGCCCCGACATCTTCTACGACACCAACGTGGTCGGCACGCTGCGGCTCCTGGATGCGCTCCAGGACACCGCCGTGCGCCGTCTGGTCTTCTCCTCGAGCGCGGCGGTGTACGGCGCGACCGCGGAAACGCCCCTGGCCCTTCTCGACGAGAGCCTGCCCAAGGACCCCTCCAGTCCTTACGGCGATACTAAACTCGCCTGCGAGCGGATGATCGCAAACTACTGCCGCGCCTTTGGCGTTTCCGCGGTCGCGCTGCGGTATTTCAACGCCGCCGGCGCCGACCCCTTCGGGACGATCGGCGAGGCTCATGATCCCGAGACGCACCTCATTCCCCTGGCGGTTCGCGCAGCCTTGGGGACAGGCAAGCCGTTGACTGTCTTCGGGAACGACTTCGATACGCCCGACGGGTCGTGCCTGCGCGACTACGTCCATGTGAATGACCTTGCCGCCGCCCATCTGGCGGCCCTGCGCGCCGAGCGTCCGAGCGGAGCGTTCGAGGCGGTCAATATCGGCGCCGGGGCCGGGCGGTCGGTTTTCGAAGTCATCGACGCCGTGGCCACCGCGGTGGGCCGGCCGGTTCCCTACAGCGTGGGAGATCGTCGGGCCGGCGATCCGGCCAGTCTCGTGGCCAATCCGGGCCTGGCCTGGGCGCGACTGGGCTGGAAGCCGTTGTGCTCCGGTCTTGATCGGATCGCGCAAGACGCCGCGGCGTGGCATCGCGATCCAGCTTATGGCCCCGACAAAGCGCAGCTTGCTTCGAGCGAGGACACCGCGGCCGCGCCACGGCGAACGCCGACGTCGCGCGTCAAGACACAGGCGCTGAGCGCCTAGGCGGCGCCTGAGAGCTCGTCAGCGCAGGAGCGAAATCAGGCCGAAAATCGCGCCCCAGCCAACGGCTGCCGACGCGACGATGAAGCCGAACTTGCGGCCTGCGGCCCACGCTCCCGGCGACGCCGCTATCGAGGCTTCTTCTACCCCCGGGTAGTGCTCGACAAGGCCACGACGTCGGCGCTGCGACCGCGCCGTGACGCGCGACCGGGATGGGGACACCTCGATCGAGGCGCCAATCGGTTCATCGCCAGTCGGCGGCATGTGATCTCCCATGGCCTGACGGTTCGCGCCGTCCAGCTTGTCCCTCCTGGCGTTGTAGCAGAAACGAATGGCTTATTCACCCGAAAAGGAGGTACGCCAGGCAAGCTAAGCCATGGGAATTTCGACTCTTTTCCGGCCACACA
>JAYUBD010000346.1:0-5723 GCA_043740995.1 Caulobacteraceae bacterium
ATGATTTTCTATTAACAACAATATTAATTTACAGGATAGGGCATTAACTCCGTAATACCTTTCTCTTTTTAGGGAGTACTAATTTTCTTTTTTTTCTTCATAAAAAAAAGAAACAAAAAAAATCAAGGCTACGAATAAAAAGGCTGAAATTTTCAACATAATCCTAAAATCAAGGAACTCGTCGGCAGAGTTCAAAACTTTGTATATTCCACTGGCTCAAACAGCCTTGATTTCTTAACGGCTTATGTTGAAAATTTCTAGCACTTTTTATTCGAGGCCACTGCAGCCTGCGGTCGCAAATTCATTGCCTGCGTTAATTAATCCCATAATCACTGGTCATCGATCCTTCTGTTTTTTTCAGCTGATCAAAACTTTTGATATAATTGCCTGCAAGCAGCAAGGGCACAATATGCCTGCCAGCCAGCCTCACCGCATCGCTTGAACCCTTGGCGCCTTCTATTCTTATGCAAACCACCAGGTGTCCGGTGCCTTTCACTTCGGGTGCATAAAAAACATACCAGCCATCGTTGATGCTTTCACCTTTAACGATCCTTTCGGGAGTGCCTGTTTTACCTGCGACCAATATCCCCAGCTTTGTTTTTTTAGGAGCACTTTGTTCCCGCATATAGGTCTGTATGTATTTTGCATACAATGAATCCTTCGCTATCGCCACACCGGGCCTGGTGCCGACCGCTTCGCCGTTTACATTTAATACATACCTGTTGGGCATCATCAAACCATTGTTGGCAATGCCCGCTGCAACCCTTGCAACAGCTGCAGGTGTTGCAACCAGTTCACCCTGTCCCCAGGACATACCAGAAATACCAATGGCTCTTGTACGGCGGATATTTTCAGGATTGTAGCGGTGCAGGCTTTTAAATTCCGTTGTCACCATTGAGATCAAGACCAACTACCTGGGCTCGGCAAAGGAAGGCGAGACCGTCGCCTGCACCGCGCGCCTGGTGCATGGCGGGCGGATGACCCAGGTCTGGGACGCCGAGGCGATCAACCAGACCACCGGCAAGCCGATGGCGGTCTTCCGCTGCACCCAGATGGTGCTCTACCCCCGCTGACGGATCGGCCTTCGCCGATCCTGGGATCGGCGGCAGCGCTGCGATGCGACGCCACCCTTGCGCAGGTGGGGTCGGATGAGTAGGTTCCGCCGCTCGCTCAGCAGGGCCCTCCCGAGGGACCTGCGCCGGCTCTAGGAGAGGTGGCTGAGTGGTTGAAAGTACCGCACTCGAAATGCGGCGTACTCGAAAGGGTATCGTGGGTTCGAATCCCACCCTCTCCGCCAATCCATATTGAAAAGAAACATCTTTCCCGCCTCGGGGATCCATCACCCATCATACAACCCATCAAATTGCGTTTGGTCGAAAGCGGCCTCGATTTGATGGCGTGCCACGTGTGGTATGAACAAGGGCCGGACACCGGGGCGGGGGGAAGTGGGTGCCGGCGTAGGCGCCGGCGCCCAGCGTCGAGTTCGCTGAGCGGGTTCATCGGGCTCAATCGCGGCCCGCGGATCGGCGCCGGCCAGGTCCGCCGGAAATGTCGCCGCGGGGCCAGGCCAGCCGCCCGTCGGACTACATGCACTGCGCCATCATGCCCGTGGATGGCGGCTGGCTGGCGCGCTGGGCTCGACCGCGCGGCCTTCTGTGCTAGCGTCGAGGTGTCGATGCAGGGGCGCCATGACACTCGATCAACGGTCCGACGGTTCGCGAACCGCGTGCCTTCTCAGGCTCCTGCTCGGCGGCCTGTTCATCGCCCATCTCTACTGGAAGTTTGCCATCCTTCCCGGGGGCGTTCAGGTGTGGTGGAGCAATCTGGCGGCGGCCGGCTATCCGCCCCTCGTTCCCGCCTATGTGCTGAGCGCCGAACTCGCCGGCGCGCTGTTGCTGATACCCGGCATCCTGACGCGTTACGTCGCGCTCTACGCCATGCCGATGATGCTGGGCGCCGCCCAGTTCTGGCTGGTCCGCAAGGGCTTCTATTTCACCAAAGCGGGGGCTGAGCTTCCCCTCGTATGGCTGGCGCTTCTCGTCCTGCAGGTCGCCGCGGGAGACGGCGCCTACGCGCTCGTTCGCTCACCGGGCATTGGCCTGATCCTGGAGCGACTGACCCGCAGGACCCGGATCTCCGCCTGACGCCCTCAGAGGTGCAGCGACGGCGGCAGGCGTTTCGCCGACATCGGATCGGCGGCTTCGTAGGCGGCGGCGAGTTGCAGGCAGGCCATCTCCTGATGCACGGGCGCGACGATCTGGAAGCCCATCGGCAGGCCGGTGGGGCCGAGGCCCGCGGGCACAGCGAGCGCCGGGCAGCCGGCCATGGTGATCAGGCAGACCGCCTGCATCCACTCGTGGTAGGTGGCCATCTTCCGCCCGGCGATCTCGGCCGGCCAGTGCAGCTCGGCGTCGAACGGGAAGACCTGGGCGGTGGGCACGATCAGGTAGTCGTAGCGGCTGAAGAAGTGGCCGACCGCCTGGCTCCATTCGGTGCGCACGATGGAGTCGGCGGTGATGTCGTAGGCTGACTGTTTGGCGCCGAGCTCGACCTCCCAGACGGCTTCGGGCTTCAGCAGCGCGCGGTGGGCGGGGTTGTTGTAGTGCTCGACGATCGCGCCGCCCTGCTGCCAGCCGCGTAGGCGCATGAAGGACTGCCAGACCTTCGCCAGCGGATAGTCCGGGATCGCCTCCTCGACGACGCAGCCCAGCGACTCGAAGGTCTTCAACGCCGTGCGGCAGGTCTCCAGCACGCCGGGCTCGTGCGGCATGTAGCCTTTGAAGTCGGCGGCCCAGGCGATGCGTTTGCCTTTGACCGAGCCGTTCGGGAGCTTGAGGAAATGGGCGCCGTCGCTCTCCATCGAGAGCGGCGCGCGCGGGTCGTAGCCGGCCTGGACGGAGAGCAGCAGGGCGAGGTCGGCGACGTTGCGCGCCATGGGGCCGGCCACGCCCATTGACGGCAGCCAGTCCTCCTTGCCGTGCGCCGGCACCCGGCCGGCGCTGGTGCGGAAGCCGAAGACGTTGTTCCAACCGGCCGGGTTGCGGAGGCTGCCGCCGTAGTCGCTGCCGTCGGCCAGCGGGAGCATGCGCAGCGCCAGCGACACGGCCGCGCCGCCGCTTGAGCCGCCCGCCGCCTTGGTCGGGTCATAGGCGTTGCGGGTGATCCCGTAGACCGGGTTGTAGGTGTGCGAGCCCAAGCCGAATTCCGGCGTGTTGGTCTTGCCGATGAAGATCACGCCCTGGGCGCGCAGCCGCTCGACCATGATGCTGTCGAAGGTCGGCACGAAGTCGCGGTAGATCGGCGAGCCCTGGGTGGAGCGGATGCCCTTCACCGGCTGCAAGTCCTTGCAGGCGTGCGGCAGGCCGTGCAGCAGGCCGGGCGGCTCGCCGCGGGCGAGCTGGGCGTCGCGTTCGCGGGCCTGGGCCAGCAAGCCGTCGCGAGGCTGCAGGGCGACGATGGCGTTGAACTTCGGGTTCACGGTGTCGACGTGATCGAGGTAGGCGGTCATCACCTCGACGGCCGAGACCTTCCGCGTTCGGATCGCCTTGGCGAGCGGTCCGGCGTCCATCATCACGATCTCTGACGCGGTGGTGGCCGCGTGGCTGGTCCTGGCCATGGAGGTCGTCGCCGCTCCCGCTATCGCGCCGGAGGTCAATCGGAGGACGGACCGGCGGTCCAGCCCCACGGGCCGCTTGTCATCGTCCATGTCGATCTCCCCGTCCTTCTGCGAAGCTACACCGCTGGCGGGGCCGCGCCAGCGGCTAGAACGGTTTGGCGCAAGCGACGCCACCCGCTACGCCGATCTCACCCAGGGGAGCGACGTCCCCGCCTGCGCGGACCCGGCAACCGGTGGTTGGCCGCCGCTCCAGAATGGCTTGCGGCTCCTTGCCGAAGGCGCCGCTCAGGGCGAGGTTGAGGCGTCCCGCCGCGCGGCCGAGATCGGCGACCTGGCGTCGGGCGAGCTGCTGTTCGCAGGCGTCGCGCTGCGCACGCGACTGGTGAGCGAGCGCGGCCTCGCTGCAACCCACGAGGCCGCGCAGAGCCGCCTGGACGCCCGGCGCAGGGCTCGGCAGGGCGGAGGGCGCCATCTCGCTCGGCGCGGGCGGCGTGGGGTGGAGAACGATCTCCTGCGTGGAGGACGCCGCCTTCGACGCGCCCCTGCGGGACGCTTTGGCGGTGGGAGGTTTGGCGGCAGGCGGGCGGGTCAGCAGTTGGACGTTCATCACCGGTGCGACCGCGTAGCTGGGCGCCGAGCCAAAGTGCGAGAACAGCACCGCGAAGACCGCGACGTGGGCGAGCACCGAGACCGCGACGATTCCGGCGCCCTGTCGCTGTCGTCTCCTCGCCAGTCCCGCCACAGGGTCCGCCCACCTGGCTGTCGCAAAGCGTGACTGTCGCGCAGGGCCAGTGGCGGAATGAAGGCCCGCGCGGTACGCCTTGCGCATGAAGACCTTGCTAATCGCCGCGGCCGTCCTCGCCGCTCCGGCCGCCGCACCCGCCTGGGCAGCGCCTGACCCCGCCGTCCTCAGTTTCAAGCTGCCCGCCGACATCGCCTGGCTGGGCGATCCGGTGAAGGGACCGCAGAGCTACCTGCTGTGGGGCGATCCCGCGAAGCCCGGGCCCTACGCCATGCTGGTCCGCTGGCCGCCGCACCAGATGAGCCGGCCGCACACCCACCCCAACGCCCGCTATGTCTATGTGATCAGCGGAACCTGGTGGGTGGGCACGGGCCAGACCTTCTCGCCGGAGACCACGTCGCCGATCCCGGCCGGCTCGGTGGTCACCCATTTCGCCAAGCAGTGGCACTACGACGGCGCCAAGGACGAGGCGGCGGTGCTGGAGATTGTCGGCGACGGTCCAGCCTAGGCTCAGCCGTCGACATTCGGCGGCGGCGGGATCACACTGACGACGGATCCGCCGACAGACCTCGCCATGTCCGACGCCGCCTTCGAACGTCCTCCGCGCCGTGAGGGATTCGCCGCTCAGTTCGCGCCCGAGGGCGACGGCTTCCTCTATCGCCGCAGTCAGAAGGGACCCGCAATTGCGGTGAGTGCTGAGGAGCGCGACGCCTTCGTCGCGGCCTTCAGCCGGTGGATGGATATCCAGATGCTGGTGGTGCTGGTTGGCGGAATCCTCGCTGTCGTTCTGGCCTATGTGGTCTTCCCCGCGGTGGCCTATCCGATGGTCGGCATCATCATAGGGGTAGGCGTGATCCTGGCTGTCGTGCTGATCGGCCTGAAGCTGGCCTGGGACGCGCCGGCCAGGGCGCTGGCCGCGCGACCGGTCGCGGCGCCGGCGCTATCGTCGGCCGAGGCGCGGCGACTCGCCGTAGCCCAAATGACCTGGAGCCAATTCCTTTTGTCGGCCTTCTGGTCGGCCATTTTCGTCTTGCACTACTTCTCTCGCGGCCAGTCCAGGCCATGGGCGCTCGTGTGGCTCGGATTGGGTCTGGCGTTGCTCGGCATGACGGGGTTTCGCGCCTACCAGAAACTGCGCCTACGCTAGAGCTTTGAACCTTTCGGGGTCTGGTCGGCATCGCCATCGGCGCCTGGCAGAGCGAGACCGCCTTCGCGATCGGCGGGTCGAAGGTGTTCGACAACGGCCACACTGTCTTCAAGGCCGGGGCCACCTTCGACGCCCGCGGCTCGGGCGGCGCCAACGCCGGTCTCGGTTGGCAGTTTTGATGGCCCTCTGACGGCCTTCCGATCCCGCCTGAGGGTGCG
>JAYUBD010000347.1:0-1670 GCA_043740995.1 Caulobacteraceae bacterium
GGGGCGCCATGCCGACGCGCGTTATACAATCGATACCGTGCGCTGGCTGCGGGGCCGATTTCCGGGCGTGCACTTCGTGTGGATCATGGGCGCCGACAGCCTGGCCAGCCTCCACCAGTGGAAGGGCTGGGCCGATCTGATGGCTGAGATCCCCGTGGCGGTGATCTCGCGACCGGGGTCTCACCTGCGCGGCCGGCTGTCCCCGGCCACAACCCGGTTTCGCCGGGGGCGATGGGACGGGCGCCGGGCGCGCGACCTCGCCCTGGCCACACCACCGGCCTGGATCTACCTGACCGCCCCCTTCCAATCGGTGTCTTCCAGCGCGCTGCGCGATTCGGCCTGACCGAACCCGGCTGAATGTGCTAGGATCATGTTTGCTACCCACGCCCACAGGAGCATCCGCTGAACCGCGATCTCGCGCCCGACGCGCCCATTTCCGAAATTACCGACGATGAACCCCTCTCTCCGCAAGTCGCCGCGCCGGCGACGCCCGGGCGGGCCGGGGATGATCGGGGCGACCTGACGCCCACCGAAATCCTGATCCTGGACCGCCTGGATGACGAACAGGCCGTCGACATCGTGTTCATCGATCTGAAAGGCAAAAGCTCGTTCGCCGACGGCATCGTCATCGCGTCCGGACGCTCCAGCCGGCATGTCGGCGCCATTGCCGACCATCTGCTGCGCGCCCTCAAAGATGCCGGACACGGCAAGGCCAAGGTCGAGGGCCTGCCCCATTGCGACTGGGTGCTGATCGACGCAGGCGACGTCATTGTCCATCTGTTCCGGCCGGAAGTGCGCAACTTCTACAAGATCGAAAAGATCTGGTCGGTGGTCGCGCCGCTTGAGCGCGCCGCCATCAGCTGATCGCGGTCGCTTGCGCGTGACTTTGCTCTGCGTCGGTCGATTGGGCGCCGCGCCGGAAAATGCCCTGGCCAGGGACTACGCCGCCCGCGCCACCGCCGCCGGTCGCGCTCTGGGCCTGGGTCCGGTGGAGCTTGTCGAGGTCGAAGGGCGCAAACCCGGCAAGGCCGCCGAGGCCGAAGCCCTGCTGGCGCGTCTTGACGGCGCCCATCTGATCGCCTGCGACGAGCACGGCGCGGCCCTGACCTCCCGGGACTTCGCCGGCCTGCTGCAAGCTCTGCGCGATGAGGGTGAGCGCAAGCTGGCCTTCGCGATCGGCGGGGCCGACGGTCTGGCGGCCGGCGTCCTGCAGGTCGCGCGTCGGCGGCTGGCCTTCGGCGTTCAGACCTGGCCGCACGCCCTGGCGCGGGTGATGCTCGCCGAACAGATCTACCGCGCCACGACAATCCTGGCGGGAGGGCCGTATCATCGCGACTGACTGGCGACGAGGCCGGAACTTTTCCGTTGCGGTGACGCTTTTCTTTGTGGCCGCGCGCGTCATAAGACTCGCCACCAACCCTCGCGCGCCCTATTTTCGGCGTCCTCCGCATCCATGGCGTTTCGCATGCAAAAGCATCTGTTGATCGGCGTCTCCGCCTTTGTCCTTGGGGCGGGGAGCATGGCCTATATCAGCCAGCAGGCCTTCGCCACGCCGGAGCCCAAGTCCCAGACCTATCATATGCTCGAACTGTTCGGAAACGTGCTCGACACCGTCGAGCGCCAGTATGTGACGCCGGTGGATGACAAGAAGCTGATCGAGGCGTCGCTCA
>JAYUBD010000348.1:0-17369 GCA_043740995.1 Caulobacteraceae bacterium
CCTCGAACCGCCCCTGGCTGCGATAGGCGTTGGCCAGGGCCAGCAGGGCTTCTGCTCCCCGCGGTCCGGCCTTCCGGATGGCCGGCATGGATTTTTCCAGGGCGTCCTGGGCTTCAGCGAACAGACCTAGATTGTTGTAGGCGCCGCCGAGGGTCGCCAGCAGGCGGGCCTGCATTTCCGGCTGATCGGCCAATTCCGTTCGCGCCCTCGCCGCCCCGCGCGCCAAGATGGTCAGGGCGGTGATCGTTCTCGGGTTTTCCGTCGCCGGATTGGTCAATTCGAACGTGCCGATCAGATAGTCCGAGGCCGCCCGCGCGGCGGCCGATTCGGTCTCGGCGATTTTTCGCTGTTGGTCGGCTTCGATCCGTCTGGCGTTGGCGTATAGGGCCAGGGCGCCGGCCAGGACCATGCCCGCCATCGAGGCGCCGGAAAGCACGGCCAGGCGGCGAATCCGACGCTGCGTCTCGCGCTGCACCAGGTCATCGAGCCGCAGTCCGGTCAGACCCGCGATCAGTTTGAGGCTGGCCAGTCGCCGGCCGTCCGCCTCGCCGCGCAGGTCCGCCGCTATGGGCTCGGCCGGTGTGTCGGAGATTTCTTGGTCGGGGCCGAGCCGAAATCTCAGGCTGCGGGGAAAGCATTCGAGATGCGCTGACTGGGCCGTGGCCGAGCCGTTGGGCACGCCGTCAGTGATCAGCGCCAGCACGCGACCTTCGCCGTGCAGGCGTTTGAAGGCAGCGACCTCTTCGCCGACCCAACGTGACCGCGCAGAGGCCGGCGAGCAGATCACCACCAGGAACATCGAGTCCCGCAAGGCGGCCATCAGCTCGCCGCCGAGGTCACCGGAGGCGGGCAACTCGTCCCGGTCGCGGAAGATCGGATGCAGACGTCGAGGAACCGGACCCAGATGGGTTTGCCCGCCGACCAGTTTGGCGGGCACGCGATAGGTTTCCAACGCATGGTGCAGCCAGGTTGCGACCGCTGCATCGCTATGGCTGTAGCTGATAAAGGCCCGGTAACGAGTCGCGGAACCCGGCGGCCCGGTCATGCTACGCGGTGGCGGCATGCTCCCGCCGCCGCAACGCGCCGCCCACGATACCCAAACCGACGAGCATCAATGCCCAGACCGACGGTTCCGGCACGGCGGATGACGGCACGAAAAGCGACAGTTGGCCGTTCTGGTAGGTCGGCAGATCGAGTGTCAGATCCTGGAAAGTCCCGCCGTTCAATCCCGTGATCGCGGCGGCGTCCAGCGGTGCGCCGAACGCCGAATCGCCCGGTGTCGGGGCATTGCCTGAACGGCCGATCGGGTCGCCGAACATTGAATAGGCCAGGACGCAGTTGGCGAGGTCGCAGGCCTGGTTTGTGAAGCTGGTGACCGTCGTATCATAGGTGATCGATTCCCAGGCGCCCGGCGCGAGGGGGCCCAGCAGGGCTCCAAGGTCGAGGTTCACCGTGGTGGCGTCCCAGGCATAGCCAAGCGCCGAAAGGCTCCCCAACGGGGTGGCGAGGCGAAAACCCGTCAACCCACCGGCCAGGGCGCCGGTTGTATCGCTGATGGTCGGAACTCCGCCGGCCCCCAGGCCAAGGCTGAGTGACCCGGACAGGCTGGTGAGGATATGCGCCCCGCTGCGGATATCGAAGCTGAAGCTGGCCCCCGCCAGCGCGGCGCCCGGCGCGGCCGAGGGGTTGTGGCCCAGGTTGGCAAAGGTCTCGGAGGGATCCGACTGCGGACAGGCCAGCAGCGAGGCGCCACAGGCCGAAAGGTTCGCCATGTAGAACCCGAAACCCGCCGGCACGATCAGCGAGCTCAGCTTCGGCAGGATGGCTACCGCCGTGGTGTTGCGAAACATGATGGTGATCGAGGTGGTCGAGGTCTCGCTGCTGAACCGGCCGGTGGCGACGCCGCCGTCGCTGTAGTCGATATGGCTGGGCAGTATCTCGATCTCCGCGTCATAGGCGGCTGTCGAGCCGCCGGCGCTGAGCGCGGCCCTGGTCGGGGCGAGATCGTCGATTTGGCCGGTGACGTCGGCGCCCAGGATCCGCGTGACCCCCGACGCAAAAACCACGTCGACCTCGTTTTTTACCTGAGGTCCATTAGGGTCCACGCTGCTCGCGCTCGCCGCGCCGCCCATCGCCAACCAACAGGCGGAGACAACCATAAGGTTTCGCATCGTCGCAGTTTCCTGAACCTGGCGCGAGCGCCCCGCTTCACGCAAACACACCTTAGCCCCAAAGGCAGTCAAGCTCCAGGCTGTTCGGCCATCGCGCCTTGGGCCGCGCCGAACAAGCTCAGAACGGAATAATATTGCGCCGACGGCTGTAGGAAAGATAGCCGATATTCGCCCCCAGGCGCAGCCCCACGCCCGCCCGGACCGGCGCCAGAGTGATGTTGTCCGCCTTCTGATAGTTCACGCCGAGACCGCCGACAAAATAGGCGGAGCCTTCGACGCCCGGAAAACGGCGATAGATGGCGTCGGCATATTCCAGGCCATAGCAAAGCACGAACACCCGGCTGGCATTGCCGCCGGCGTCAAACCCAATCGATGGTCCCTGCCAATAGACCGTCTGATTGGGCCGCCCCTTCATATAGAGCAGGCCCCGACCATAGCGCAGGCCGAAGCCAAAGGCCGCCGATCCCTCTTCGCCGGCGATATAGCCGGTCGGCTGGCCCTTGTCCTTGAACACCCGTTCCATCAGGGCGCCCGCCGATTCGGCGGTGACGCCCATGAAGTCGGACACCCGCCCGACAATCTCGTCGCTGGTATAGGTGTCGGTCGATCGCGCATGCGCGGCGCCGCTGGCCGGACCCGGTGGCGGCGGCGGCAGCCCCGCCTGCGCCATCACCGGGCCGGCCGCCAGGGTGGCGAGGCCCGAGACAATCAGCAAACGACGATCCATCCATCCGCTCCCGACGCGCCCGGGGCGCGCGCGCCGGGCCTTAAACATGCATCTTGCGCCGCCGCTCCTTAACGCCCGCTGAATTCGGGCGGCGCGTGCGAACCATGCTAGAGGCTCCAGCCATGACGACTCCACTTTCCCAGATCCGCAACTTTTCGATTGTCGCCCACATCGACCATGGCAAATCGACGCTCTCCGATCGCCTGATCCAGGAGACCGGCGGCCTGACCGCCCGCGAGATGAAGGAACAGGTGCTCGACTCGATGGATATCGAGCGCGAGCGGGGGATCACCATCAAGGCTCAGACCGTGCGGCTGAACTACCGGGCCGATGACGGGCTCGACTATGTACTCAACCTGATGGACACCCCGGGCCATGTCGACTTCGCCTATGAGGTCAGCCGATCCCTGGCCGCCTGCGAGGGTTCGATCCTGGTGGTGGACGCCAGCCAGGGGGTCGAGGCCCAGACCCTGGCCAATGTCTATCAGGCCCTGGACAATAATCACGAGATTGTTCCCGTGCTCAACAAGGTCGACCTGCCCGCCGCCGAGCCGGACCGGGTGCGCCAGCAGATTGAGGACGTCATCGGCCTCGACGCCTCCCAGGCAGTCGAGTGTTCGGCCAAGACCGGCCTTGGCATCCACGACGTGCTCGAAGCCATCGTCACCCGCCTGCCCGCGCCCAAGGGCGATGCGGCCGCCCCGCTCAAGGCGTTGCTGGTCGATGCCTGGTATGACGCCTATCTGGGCGTGGTCGTGCTGCTGCGGGTGTTCGACGGAACCCTGAAAGCCGGCGGCCAGGTGCGGATGATGCAGACCGGCGCCACCTATAAGATCGACAAGATCGGCGTCTTCCAGCCCAAGGCCGTGGACGTGGCGAGCCTTGGCCCCGGCGAGATCGGCTTCATCACCGCGCAGATCAAGGAGGTGGCCGACGCCGCCGTCGGCGAGACCATCACCGAGGACAAACGCCCCACCGCCAAGGCGCTGGTCGGCTTCAAGCCGGTGCAGCCGGTGGTGTTCTGTGGCCTGTTCCCGGTCGACGCCGCCGATTTCGAGGACCTGCGCGCCGCCGTCGGCCGCCTGCGCCTGAACGACGCCAGCTTCACCTATGAGATGGAGACCAGCGCCGCCCTGGGTTTCGGTTTCCGCTGCGGGTTCCTGGGGCTGCTCCACCTGGAAATCGTCCAGGAGCGCCTGACCCGCGAGTTCAATCTCGACCTGATCGCCACGGCCCCCAGCGTGATCTATCGCATCAGCCTGACCGACGGTTCGACGATGGAGTTGCACAATCCGGCCGACCTGCCCGACGTGGTGCGGATCGTTTCGATCGCCGAGCCGTGGATCCGTGCGACGATCTTCACCCCGGACGAATATCTTGGCGCGGTGATCAAGCTCTGCCAGGATCGCCGGGGCGAGCAGAAAGAGCTCTCCTATGTCGGCAATCGGGCCATGGTGGTTTACGATCTGCCGCTCAACGAAGTGGTGTTCGACTTCTATGACCGGCTGAAAAGCATCTCCAAGGGCTATGCCAGCTTCGACTACCAGATCCAGGACTACCGAACCGGTGACCTGGTGAAGATGACCATCCTGGTCAATGCCGAAGCGGTGGACGCCCTCTCCATGCTGGTCCACCGAAACCGCGCCGAGACCCGTGGCCGGGGCATGGTGGAAAAGATGAAAGAATTGATCCCCCCGCACCTGTTCGTCATCCCGATCCAGGCGGCGATCGGCGGCAAGATCATCGCCCGCGAGACGGTGCGGGCGCTGCGCAAGGACGTGACGGCGAAATGCTATGGGGGCGACGCCAGCCGCAAGCGCAAGCTGCTCGACAAGCAGAAGGAAGGGAAGAAAAAGATGCGGCAGTTCGGCAGGGTGGAGATCCCGCAGGAGGCGTTTATCGCGGCGTTGAAGATGGACGGGGATTAGAGGGTTAAAAGGGGGGACTGCTGAATGAAATTCACCGAAGCATTTAAAAACTTGGTTAAATTGTCACGGTACCGCGTCAGGATTGGAGTGCGGGAAAACCCACTGCAATCTGTATAACACTTTGGCAGCCCGAAAGGGACTTGGTAGATGGTCAGCTACGGGTCGACGTACGGTTGCACGCACAAGATAACTCGCTCTGGCTGGCGAAGTCTGGGAATAAAAAACGTATACGACATCTTCAAAGGGCTCTCTCCGATTTCAAAGGACTGGTTGATGTTGTGATTGTTCATGGTGTTCCGGGGCAAAGTTTCGGTGACGCAGATCCATGGGTACCGAACAACGCAATTGGTCTCGGTGGCGGGTATCCAACGTTCAACCCGAGACCTGCCATTTTGAGGCGCGACTGGAGGCGTTCGGCCAATCCACTTGAACGGATTGGTGGACACGCTGACCCAAGGTCTGGGTTAGTTGTTCTTCAAAGAATTGACGTTGCTGCGGGTGCTCAGGAAATTCGAATTCCAGCGGGGACCGGGACACTGGAATGGACACTTTAACCCTCGCGGAACGCACCGAACGCATGTCCCGCGTGAAGGGTAAGGGCAGCGCTGCGGAGCTTCGCGTCCGCTCCCTCACCCACGGCATGGGCTACCGTTTTCGCCTCCACGGCCTGAAGCTTCCAGGCAAGCCCGACCTCGTCTTCGCCTCACGGCGAAAAGTGGTCTTCGTCCACGGCTGTTTCTGGCATCGGCACCCCGATCCAAACTGCCGCTTGGCGAGGCTACCCAAATCACGGCAGGATTTCTGGGTTCCCAAACTCGAGGGGAATCGGACGCGGGATCTGCGAACCGAGGCGGCCCTGGCCGCGCTCGGTTGGAGGGTGCTGACGATCTGGGAATGCCAATTGCGAGACGAGCCTTTCATTCGGAACGAAATCAGAACATTCCTGCAACCATGAACTCGATCGAACTGTTCGCCGGCGCCGGGGGCCTGGGCATGGGCCTGCACAAGGCGGGCTTCCACCCGCGAAAGGTGGTGGAGTGGGATCATGACTGTTGCGACACCCTGCGCGACAATCAGGCCTTTGATCACCCTCTGGTCCGCGACTGGCCCCTGGTCGAGGGCGATGTGCGGCATGTTGATTTCGCCGAGTTCGAGGACCGGCTCGACCTCGTCTCCGGCGGCCCGCCGTGCCAGCCGTTCTCAATGGGCGGCAAGCACGGCGCCCATGACGACGCGCGGGACATGTTCCCTCAGGCCATTCGCGCGGTACGCGAGGCGAGGCCCAGGGCCTTCGTCTTCGAGAACGTGAAGGGCCTGACGCGCACGGCGTTCCGCAACTATTTCGAATATATCAAGCTTCAGCTTGAGCACCCCGAACTCACCGCGCGCGCGGACGAGGATTGGACCGGGCATCTGGCCCGGTTGGAACGCCACCACACGCACGGCGTTCGGGATGGGCTGCACTATCGCGTTGTCACCCAATTGGTGAACGCCGCCAATCATGGCGTTCCGCAAAAGCGCGAGCGCGTGGTCTTCGTCGGCTTTCGCGACGACCTCGATCTGGAATGGAGCTTTCCGGTGGCCACCCACAGCGCCGACGCGCTCTTGTGGGAACAATGCCGAGACGGCGCCTATTGGGACAGGCACAAGGTGGCGGCGGCCGATAGACCTTGCGACACTTCCGCCGCAGCGCGGGCCCGAAAGTTGGATCGGAAACCGGCCACGGGGGCATGGCGGACGGTGCGCGATGCCATTGCCGACCTACCGGATCCGGAATGGGACCGCGACGCCGCCCGCGAGATTCCGAACCACCGGTTCCAGCCGGGCGCGCGCGCCTATCCCGGCCATACGGGCAGCCCCCTGGACGAACCGGCCAAGACGCTCAAGGCCGGCGTGCACGGCGTGCCGGGCGGCGAGAACATGCTGGCCACGCCGGACGGCGAAGTGCGCTATTTCACGGTGCGCGAGAGCGCGCGGTTGCAGACCTTTCCCGACGACTACATCTTTCACGGCTCATGGTCTGAGACCATGCGTCAGCTAGGCAATGCCGTCCCGGTGCGGTTGGCCGAGGTAATTGGGCGGGACGTGGCGCGGAGGCTGAAGTTCGCGGCGTGAGGGGTCCGTACAATCCGCTGGCCCGATTGGCCCTCGCCAAAAGCATTGAGGCCGAAATCGCCACGTGCGTTCTCATGCCGCTGGCCGGACTCCCGCCGATATCAGGGGCAGGCGTATACGCAATCTTCTACACAGGCACGCTCGCAATCTATGAACCACTCGCGTTGAGTTTTCAGACGGACAATCCTCGGCCTATCTATGTTGGCAAGGCGATTCCAAAGGGCGGTCGCATCGGCGGATTGAACGCCGTATCCGTAGCGTCCGGCGCCTTGAGAGGCCGCCTTGTCAAACACGCGTCGTCGATCGCGGTGACGGAAAACCTGTCGGTGTTCGACTTCCAGGTGCGCTATCTGGCGGTGGACGATATCTGGATACCCCTCGGCGAAAACATCCTGATCGAGACACATCGGCCAATCTGGAACCGTGTGATTTGGGGCTTTGGCAACAATGCTCTTGGGAGAGGCCGTGGGAACCAGAAAGTCTCGTTATGGGACATCTTGCACCCCGGCCGAGAGACTAATATAGATCCGGAACGACGTGCTACGACGCAGGACGAACTGAGCGAGCGCGTGCGCGGATACTTTCGTGGAGAGCCAGTACCTGAGGTGATTGAGGACGATTTTGGAGACTAGATCCCAACGGTTCCTGGTGATCTTTACGACCAATAAATTTGACCAACTGAGGAGCCTGCCAAGTGCGCGGAGTACAGGCGTCCGAAGCCAAGACGCATCTAGAGCCTCTCTTGGAATAATTCGAACGAGGCGAGACCGTTGCCCCTCCTTGCATAGAGGAAAGCCATCCATGAACGTCCGCGCCGTCATCGTCTTAGTGCTGACCATCGCCGCGGTGGAACTGCCCGTCGCCCACGCATCCCCGGCGTCCGGCCCGATCGCCAACGCCATGGCCGACCCCTCTCGCCCGGCGGATGACCGCACGCTCGACGCGGTGCGCAATCCGGCGGCCGTTCTGGCCTTCGCGCGGGTGCGGCCGGGCGAGACGGTCGCCGAGTATCTCCCGGGCGGCGGCTATTACACGCGCCTGCTGAGCGACATCGTCGGCCCCACTGGCAAGGTCTATGCGCTGGAGACCACCACCTGGGGCAAGGAAAATATCGACGCCACCCAGAAGGTGTTGGGCGAGCCTGGGCGCGGCAATGTCTCGATCGATCTGGCGCCGCTGGGTGAATTTCATCTGGCCGCCAAGGTCGATCTGTTCTGGACATCGAACAATTATCACGACCTGCACGTACCGAAATATGCGACCGTCGACATGGCCGTCTTCAACAAACATGTGTTCGATTCCCTCAAGCCGGGCGGCGTCTACCTGATCATAGATCACGCGGCGGCGACGGGTTCAGGCGCGACGCTCTCGCCGAAGCTGCATCGCATCGACAAGGCGACGGTGATCGCCGAGGTGACCGCCGTCGGTTTCAAACTCGTTGGCGAGAGCAATCTTCTGCGCAATCCGACCGACGATCATACGCGGACGATTTTCGACCCCGCGATCCACTATAAGACCGACCAGTTCATCCTGAAATTTCGCAAACCTTAGTCGTCTGGACGCCTATGCCTCAAGCCCTCGACCTCGCCGGCCGCACCGCCCTGATCACCGGCGCCTCGTCCGGCCTCGGCCAGCATTTTGCCCGGATCCTGGCTGCCAACGGCGCCAAGGTGGCGCTGGCGGCGCGCCGACTGGACCGCCTGAAGACGCTTGAAGCGGAGATTGTCGCGGCGGGCGGCGACGCGTGCGCGGTGGCGATGGACGTCACCGACGAGGCCTCGATCATCGCCGGCTTTGATGCCGTCGAGGCGAAGCTGGGGACTATCGACACGGTGTTCGCCAATGCCGGCATGAACAATCGCGCCCTCGCCGCCGAGATCACCGCCGAGGCGTGGGATGGCGTGATGGCGATCAATGTGCGGGGCGTGTTCCTGACCGCGCGCGAAGGCGCGCGGCGGATGATGGCGGCCGGCTCGAAGGAGAGCGGGCGTGGGCGGATCGTGCTGGTCTCTTCGATCGGGGCGCAGAAGGTGCTGCCGGGCCTGACCGCTTACTGCACATCCAAGGCGGCGGTGCTGATGATGGGCAAGTCGCTGGCCCGGGAATGGGCCAATCGCGGGATCAATGTGAACGTGGTCTGCCCGGGCTATGTTGAGACCGAGCTCAACGCCGCCTGGTTCGCCGAAGATGGAGGCAAGAAACAGGTAGCCGGGTTCCCGCGCCGCCGCCTGATGCGGGAGGACGATCTGGACGCCATGATGCTGTTCCTGGCGTCTGACGCATCGCGGGCGGTGACCGGATCAGTATTCACGCTCGACGACGGCCAGACGCTGTAGCAGCCGCCATCGCTAACCGGGTCAAATCGCGTCACCCCGCGCTGAACCAGATCCGCGCCAGGCGCCGCGCCTAGGGTTCGGCCCAGGCACGAAAGGTCAGGCCTTGAAGTCGATCATCCAGGTGGCCGGGTCTGGTGAAATATTCCCAGATCATCAGACGCTCATGGGCCGCCAGCGTGGCAAGGCGCGCATCGCTCGGCGTGGCGACGCCGCCCGCCCGCCGATAGCCGCCGAGAAACGCCTCGGCGCAGCGTGGTGCGATGTCGAACAACTGGCAGGTGTGTCGCACCAGGTCCGCCGCCGGATCGCCAAAGCAGCAGGTCATCAGATCGACGACGCCGCTGACGCGCCACCCCTTGGCGGCCCGCGCCAGCAGGACATTTCCGGGGGTGTAGTCATTGTGCACGAAGGTCGGTTGGAGCGGTTCGGCGGCGGGATCGGCGGCGACGACGGTCGCCAGCCAGGCCCGATCGGCGAGGTCCAGCGCGCCATTCGCCCGCGCCGCCCGCGCGAAGCGGTCGATCTCGACCGTCAAGTGTCCGGTATAGCCGCCGACATAGGGCGCCGCCAACTGGGTCTTTGGATCAAAGTCGCCCGCGAACGGCCAGGCAAGGGTGTGGAGGTTGGCGAGGGTCTCGCCCATGGCCCAGGCGATGTCTTGGAAATCTTGCCGTTCGAGGTCCAGGCGGGAAGATTGGTTGGCAAGACACAGGCCCGGCAGCCGTGGGGCCAAGAGATAGGGCCACGGAAAATCCTCGCAGGTATCGTCGAGGATTTGCGGCCAAGCGACCGGAACCGATGTCCGCGCGTGGATGAGATCGGCGAACCATCGCTCCTTGGGGAACTGCCAGGCATCGTTTCGACGGCCATCCAACCAATGGGGCGCGCCGCGAAAGACATAGTCCCCGCTGGAGGCGCGCAGGAATACGTTCTGGCCGAACAGACCGCCCTCGACAGCGGTGGCGGAGATGAATTGGCCGAGACCGGACTTGCACAGCGCGGCGTCGAACTGGGCGTCACGGATGGCGCCCAGACGTTCGGAATAGACGGGCGCGTCCACTATCGTGCGTCCTCGATCATCATCCGTGACGCCTTCTCGGCAATCATCATGGTTGGGGAATTGGTGTTGCCGGAGGTGATATTCGGCATCACCGAGGCGTCGGCCACGCGCAGACCGGCCAGGCCGTAAACCCGTAGGCGCGCGTCGACGACCGCAGCCGGGTCAGAGGCCAGGCCCATCCTGGCCGTGCCGACGGGGTGGAAGATGGTCGTGCCCAGAGCGCGGGCGGCGGCCAGCAGGTCGGCATCGGTGGTGGCCGCCGGTCCGGGCCGATGTTCACGAGGATGAAAGACCTGCAAGGGAGCCTGGGCGACGATGCGGCGGACCAGACGCAGAGAGTCGATCGCCACCTGTTCGTCCGCCGCCGTTGAGAGATAGTTCGGCTGGATCAGCGGGGCGGCGGCGGCATCGGGACCGGCGGCGTGGATGGAACCCCGACTGGTGGGTCGCAGATTGCAGACGCTGATGGTGATCGCCGGGAAGGCGTGCAGGGCTTCGCCGAACCGCTCGAGCGACAGGGGCTGGACGTGGAACTGCAGGTTGGGCGTCGCCTGATCGGGCGAGGATCGGGCGAAGGCGCCCATCTGGGACGGCGCCATGGACATCGGTCCCCGGCGGAATGCGGCATATTCCAAAGCCATCAACGGTCTGCGCCACACTGAAGCATAGTGGGCGTTCATGGTGGGGACGCCGGTCACCCTGTAATAGGGCCGGAGCTGCAAATGATCCCGCAGGTTCTCGCCGACGCCGGGCCGGTGATGCGTCGTCGGAAGACCGGCGCCCGACAAGCGCCCGGCGTCGCCGATCCCGGAATGCTCAAGGATGTGCGGCGTGCCCACCGCCCCGGCGGCCAGCACCACCTCGCCATCCGCCCGCGCCTCGAACGTCTGGCCGTCGCGCGTCCAGGCGACGCCCACGGCGCGCCCGTCTTCGATCAGAACACGGCTGACCTGGACGCCGGTTATCAGCTTCAGATTCGGTCGTCGCAGGACCGGCTTCAGAAAGCCCCGCGCCGCGCTCCAGCGCCAACCGGCCTTCTGGTTGACCTGGAAATAGCCGGCCCCAAAATTGTCGCCCGAATTGAAATCATCCGTGGTCGGAATACCCTCCAGGGCCGCCGCTTCCGCGAAGGCCTCCAGCACCCGCCAGCGCATGCGGGGGTGCTCGACCCGCCACTCGCCGCCGCGAGCATGCAGGGGACCAGGCGGCGCGATGTGGTCTTCCTGGGCCATGAACAGGGGCAGAACATCGTCCCAGCCCCAGCCAGATAGCCCAAGATCATCGCGCCAGACGTCGTAGTCGGCGGCCTGGCCTCGCATATAGATCATGGCGTTGATCGCCGAACTGCCGCCGATCACCTTGCCGCGCGGATAGGCGAGGACGCGTCCGTCCAGGCCGGGGACAGGCTGGGTCTGGAACATCCAGTCGGCGCGGGGATTGCCGATGGAAAACAGATAACCGACCGGAATATGAAACCAGATCCAGTTGTCGTCGCCGCCGGCCTCAAGCACCAGCACCCGGCGACGCGGATCCGCCGACAGTCGGTTGGCCAGGACGCATCCCGCCGATCCGGCGCCGACAATGATATAGTCGAACCGCTCGGCCATGAGGACGCGCTTAGAGGCCAGCCACGCGTCCCGCGAAGGCGATGGTGGTGCCGTCTTCGAGATAGGGACCAATGATCTGCATGCCGATCGGCAGGCCGCCCGCCGTGGTTCCGATCGGCATGGCGGTGGCCGGCAGATTGGCCAGCGTCGCCATGCCCGGCCAGGCCACCTGCGCGCCATAGGGCGTCAGCTCGCCGTCAATCAGGTGGGTGCGATCGGCAAAGGGCTTGTCGTCGTGCGGAAACGCCACCACGCCAAAGGCCGGAGCCAGCACCACGTCGAAATCCTCGAACAGCGCGGCCCAACGCCGGCGGAAGGCCAGCTGCGCGTCCAGGGCGTTCATCCAGGCATGGGCGGTCAGGGGCTTGGCCGAGGGCGGCGCGCCGCGCGACATGGCGGTGTTCAAGATGGTCATGTAGACGCCGTGCGCGGCGGCAAGGTCTGGCAGACGGTCGCTGCGCCGCGCCACGGTCACCCCGGCGGCTTCCAATTGCGACACCACCGCACCGATCGCCCCCCGGATCTCGGAGGCGACCTTGGCCATTGGATGCTCGTCGATCACCAGCACGCGATAATCAGCGAGACGGTTGTGGCGAGGCGCGCGAAGGTCCAGCCGATAGCCGACGGCCTCCTCGGCGCCGGGTCCGGCCAGGACGCCGAGCGCCAGAGCGAGGTCCTCGGCGCTGCGGGCCATAGGTCCAACCACGCCCAACGGCGTTTCCGTCCCATCCATGCCAGCCGGTGCATGGCCCCGCGACGGGACAAGGCCCCAGCTCGGCTTGTGGCCATAGATCCCGCACAAAGCAGCGGGCACGCGGATCGAGCCGCCGATGTCGGAGCCGAACTCCAAGGGGACCATGCCAGCGGCCACGGCGGCCGCGCTGCCGCCCGACGAGCCGCCCGGCGTGCGGGTCGCATCAAGGGGATGGTTGGTCCGGCCATAGACGGAATTGATGCTCTGCCAGTCGGCCAGATAGGGCGGAACATTGGTCTTGCCCAGGATCACGGCGCCCGCCGCCTTCAGGCGCGCCACGCCGGTCGCGTCGGCTGCGGCGATGAAATCCTTGGCGCCGGGATCGCCCCAGGTGGTGGGCAGGCCCGCCACGTTGAACGCCTCTTTCACGGTCATCGGAACCCCGAGCAAGGGTCGGCGCTCGCCCCGCGCCAGAGCCGCGTCCGCCGCTTGCGCGGCCGCTCGCGCCCGATCGAAATCGCGCACGACCACCGCGTTGATCGGGCCATCCAGCCGCTCGATCCGCGCCACCGCCGCCTCGAACAACTCCACGGCGCTGACCTCGCGCGCGGCGAGGGCGGCGGTCAAGGCGCCGACTGTGGCGTCGGCATAGGCATCTATATGGCTGGTCATGGCGCATCCCCGGTTTGGCGAAACGAAACCACCCGGCGGCGGCGATGTCCAGGGCCGAAGAGCCGGGCGGGGGCTTGGGTTTGCCGCGAGGAAGGCGCATATGCCGGCCATGCCTGTGTCAACCCACCCCCTGTTGCTCGCCTTTTCGCGCGGCTTGAAGGGCCGCTGCCCGCATTGTGGCGAAGGTCGAATTTTTTATCGCTATCTGAAGGTGTCGCCGAACTGCACGGTCTGCGCCCACGACCTGGATCGTTATCCGTCCGACGACGGCCCGGCCTATTTCACCATCCTGTTGGTCGGTCACATGATCGTCGCACCGATGCTACTGTTCCCGATCATCTGGAAGGCGCCGCTGGCCCTGGTCATCCCCGGCACACTGATTCCTCTGGCCGCCCTTACCCTGTTGATCCTGCCCCGGGTGAAAGGCGCGGTGATCGGCGCGCTCTATGCCCTGAAAGTGCATCGCGCCGACGCCGCCCTGCACACCGCTGATCGTTTCTGATCGCGCGGCCGTCCGACGAAAGGCCCGACGATGGCCCGCTATGACTTCGCCTCCGACAATGTGGCCGGCGCCATGCCGGAGGTCCTGGCGGCGATCGGCCGCCACAATGGCGGATTCGCGCCGAGCTATGGCGACGATGCGGTCAGCGCCCGCGCCGCCGACCTGATCCGCGACCTGTTGGATGTCGATGCCATGGTGTGGTTCGCCGCCAGCGGCACCGCCGCCAACGCCCTCACCCTCGCCGCCCTCGCCGCGCCGCACGAGGCGGTCGCGGCCCACGAGCACGCGCATGTCGCCACCGATGAAACCGGCGCGCCCGGGTTTTTCGGCTCGGGCCTGGGGATCATCCCGCTGCCCGGCGCCTCCGGCCGCATCGACCCCGCGGCATTGGCGGAGGTGCTGGCGCGGCCGGATCAACCGCACTGGCAGTCGGCGACGGCGCTGTCCCTCACGCAGGCCACGGAGTTTGGCGCCGTGTACGCAGAGGAAGAACTTGCCGCCCTGATCGGCGCCGCCAGGACCCAGGGCCTTAAGATTCATCTGGACGGCGCGCGCCTGGCCAATGCCGTGGCGGCGGGCTTCGATCCCACGGCCATCGCCCGCCTCGGCGTCGATGTGGTGGTGCTGGGCGGCACGAAGGCCGGCTCGACCCCGACCGAGGCGATCGTGCTGCTGGACAAGCGGCTGGGTCCGCGGTTCGGCGCGCGGCTCAAACACGCCGGCCAGCTCACCTCCAAGGCCAGGTTCCTGGCCGCGCCCTGGATCGGCATGCTTGAGGGCGGCGCCTGGACCACGCGCGCCGCCCACGCGAACGCGATGGCCAGACGCCTGGCGGGCGCCGTGCCCTTTCCTATCCTCCACCCCGTCGAGGCCAACGGCGTGTTCATCGAGATGGACGAAGCGGCCCTGCTCCGCCTGCGCGCGGCGGGCTGGTTTGTCTACCGGTTCATCGATGGGGCCGTGCGCTTCATGTGCAGCTGGGCGACAACGATCGATGCGGTCGACGAGCTTGCAACAGCATTGAAAGCCATCAAGTAGCTCTCCCTCCCATGCTTGTATGGACTGGGGAGGGAGGCTGACTAGCGACTGACCACCATACGATCCAACCGGTTGTGAATGATGGCTTCGGCTTCAGCGACGATACGGCCAATCAGGTCGGCGCAACTGGGCACGTCGTGGATCAGGCCCTGAATCTGGCCGGCGGACCAGATGCCGTGGTCCGGATCGCCGGATTCATAGACAATCTTGCCGCGGGTTCCGGCCACCAGCTCGCGGACGTCCTCGAACTTGGCCCCGCTGCGTTCCAGCTCGACCACCTGTTGGCTGACCGCGTTGCGAGCCACCCGCGAGGTATTGCGCATGGTGCGGAAGATCAGATCCGTCGCGCGCTCGTCATTCTCGACCATCTGGCGTTTGATGTTCTCGTGAATCGGCGATTCCTTCGTCGCCATGAAGCGCGTGCCCATATTGATGCCCTCGGCGCCCAGAGCGAGGGCGGCCACCAGGCCGCGCGCATCGCCAAAGCCGCCCGAGGCGATCATTGGTATCTTGATCCTGTCGGCCGCGGCCGGGATTAGGATCAGGCCGGGAACATCGTCCTCGCCCGGATGGCCGGCACACTCGAAGCCGTCGATGGAAATAGCGTCCACCCCCATCCGCTCGGCCGAAAGCGCATGACGAACCGAGGTGCATTTGTGAATGACCTTGACGCCGTGCTTCTTGAATTCATCGACATGTTCCTGCGGCTTGTTGCCGGCGGTTTCGACGATACGGATGCCGGCCTCGATGATGGCCGCGCGGTATTCGGCATAGGGCGGCGGCTTGATCGACGGCAAGATGGTCAGGTTCACGCCAAACGGCTTGTCGGTCCAATCGCGGCAGCGGGCGATCTCGCGGGTCAGATCCTCCGGCGTCGGCTGGGTGAGGGCTGTGATAAACCCCAGGGCGCCGGCATTGGCGACGGCGGACACCAGGGTCGCCCGCCCGACCCACTGCATGCCACCCTGAGCGATAGGGTGTTCGACGCCGAACATCTCGGTAAAACGCGTTTTGATCATCGGTCCGCCTCCCAACGGGTGTCCAGTTCATCCAGTAGGTCGCTTTTCCCTGCGTCAGGCAAATGGCAGGTGAAGGCGGCGCCGACTCCCGGTTCGCTCTCCAGATCAACCCAGCCGCCGTGCAGCTCGATGATCGCCTTGACCAAGGCCAGGCCCAACCCCGGCGCGCCCTGCTCCTGGCCGCTGAACCGATCAAAGATGTGCGCCTGGGCGTCGAACTGAATGCCCCGGCCGGTGTCGGCGACCTGTAGCCGAATCTCTCCCGGAGCCTGGCGAACAGACAGGGTGACAACACCGCCGACCGGGGTGTGCCGGATGGCATTTTCGATCAAATGGTCCAGGGCCTGACCCAGTCGTTGCTCATCACCCCGGATCACCGCCACGGCGACGGTTTCGCCAAGGGCCAGCTCCACCCGCGCCCGCCGGGCGGCGTCCCCCCAGCGAGTCGCAGCCGCCGCCAACAGGCCGGTCGCCGGCACGCCCCGCATTTTAAGCGTGAGGTCGCCGGCGTCGATCTGGGCGACGTCGAGAATATCATTGATCGACCGGGCCAGACGCGTGGCGGCCGACGAGATTGACCCGACATAGCCCCGCGCCCGGTCTGACAGTCCGGCGTCGTCCCGCTCCAACAGTTCCGAATAGCCCAGGATGGTGGTGAGCGGGGTCCGCAACTCATAGGAAACACTGCCCACGAATTCCCGCTTGAGACGTTCGGCCTCGCGCAGCGCCGCCTCCCGGTCGCGCAAGGCGCCTTCCAGCCGCCGAGTGTCGGTGACATCGGCGAAGCCGAGCAAGGTCGCGCCATCAGGCAGGGGGCGCGACTGCCACGCGATGATGCGGTCGTCGGAGGCCGTCAACTCACCCGTCGCGGCGGCGCGCGCCTGGGGGTCGGGATTGGTGATACGGCCCTTCTGGTTGCGCCAGAACTGAAGATCGTGAACGCGACGCACGCAGAGTTCGACCACGCCATCAAAATCCGGGCTCTCCGCCAATTCCGACTCCGTCAGACTCCAGAACCGCTGAAACGCCTCGTTGTGCAGCGTCATTCGCCCATCGGCGCCGAACACCGCCACCGCGTCGGTCAGCTTGTCCAGGGTCGCCTGCTGGACCTGGATCAAATGATTGAACTGGGTCTTCAGGCGCAGTTCCGGAGTGATGTCGGAAAACACCATGATCAGACCACCCAGCGGATGGCTTTGACCCACCACCCTCAAGGTCCGACCGTCGGGGAGGCGCCAAATCTCTTCCGCCATCTCCGCCACCTGTTCGTAACGCGCCAACTCGGCTCCCTTGAACCGACCGTAGTCAGGGGTCTCCGGCAGGCGACGGCGCTGACGCAGGCGATCCAGAAACTCGGCATGGCTCGGCTGTTCGGCCAGCCAGGCCGGCTCCAGATCCCACAGGCGGGCGAACACGGCATTGTGGAAAGTGATGCGACGGTCGCGGTTGAAAAACACGACCGCGTCGGCGATCTGGTTGAGGGTCAGGTCATGGGCCGCG
>JAYUBD010000349.1:0-1669 GCA_043740995.1 Caulobacteraceae bacterium
TCCTATCCACCCGCTATGCGGCGGCGCACGAGACTAGACCCGGCCCCCGCCCGCCACAACTGCGGCGACGGCTCAGCCCTTCATGCGCATCTGGCCCAGATAGTTGCGCTTGCCGAGTTTCACGCCGTTCGCGCGCAGGATGTCATAGGCGGTGGTGGCGTGAAAATGGAAATTGGGGATCGAGAACGACAGCAAAAACCCCTCGGCGGTAAACGGCATCTTCATATCGCCGAACTGGAAGATCACATCGCGCCCTTCAAGACCGTTGACCTCATCGGCGGTCAGCTTCGAGAGCTTGTCGCGGGTGTCGGCGACAACCTTTTGTAGGTCGGCATAGGTGAAGGCCGGCAGGGTGCTGGGCGGGGTGAACAGGCCCGCCTTGCAACCCTCGATGGCGCCCAGCGAATGGTGTTCCACCGACCAGATCTGGAAGGCGAGCGGCAGCATGTCGGGGAACAGGCGCCTGGCTACCAGCTCATTGGCATCCGTGCCGCCTTCGGTGCAGTGGGCAAGGCCGCGATCGAGAAAACCGGATACCGCGCCCAGGGTCTGCAGATAGCCGGACACCGTCGCCTCATAGAGTGAAATCGTCATGGTCTTCCTCGGGAATGGTTCATGGATCGCGGCCTGCGGTTAGAGCCAAAGCCGGCGTCGGGCAAGAAGGCTCATACCGTTCGTTTCGCCCGGTCCCGCGCATTGGCGCCCTGAATGGCGGCGCGGGCGTCTTCCCATTGCTGGTCGGTCCAGTTTCGCAAGCTCGCGAACCCGCCGCCTCCGGCCTGGTGGGCGGCGCCGTCGATGGCGATGGTCTGGCCATTCACATAGTCGGAGCCCGGCGCCAGCAGATAGATGGCCAGGTTGGCCAGTTCCGGCATCTTGCCGACGCGGCCCATGGGATTGCCCGGCACGGCGTCGCGGTCACCGGTGTCGGTGGGGCTCAGCCTGGCCCAGGCGCCTTCGGTGGGGAAGGGTCCAGGCGCGATCGCGTTGAACCGGATGCCCTTCGATCCCCATTCCACCGCCAGCGACTGAGTCATGATATTCAGCCCGGCCTTGGACATCGCCGACGGCACTGTGAACGGACCGCCATTCCACACCCAGGTGGTCAGGATCGAAATCACCGCGCCTGGCTTGCCCTCGGCGATCCAGCGCTTGCCGCAGTCGAGGGTCACGAAAAACGAGCCGCGAAACACGATATTGGAAATGGCTTCAAAGCCGCGCGGCGTCAGATCCTCGGTGCGGCTGATGAAATTACCCGCCGCGTTGTTGACCAGGCCCGTCAAGGCGCCGCCGTCCGACCAGATCCGGTCGAGCATCTCGCCGATCGCTTCCGGCACGCGGATGTCGCACGGGAGGGCGACCACCTTGCCGCCGTGCGCCGCCATCAGTTCAGCCGCCGTCTCGTCCAGCACGCCGCCGCGCCGACCGCAGATATAGACCACCGCGCCCATCATCAGATAGGCCTCGGCCATCACCTTGCCGAGGCCGGTGCCGCCGCCGGTGATCAGAATACGTTGGCCCTTCAACAGCCCGGGTTTGAACATCAGATCGTCTAGCGTCACGGCGTCCTCCTCTTATGGCCCAGGCCTATTGGCGCCTTCCCGCAGCGTCAGGTCAACCAAGGTTGTGGCGAGGCGCAATCGCTGATTTGTTGGGGTGATCCCGGAGG
>JAYUBD010000350.1:0-1667 GCA_043740995.1 Caulobacteraceae bacterium
TTCGGAAAGTACAACCCCCACTGCCTGGGTTCCAGCGAACGCCGCGACCGAACCAAAAAGCAGATCAATGGTCTTGTTTCTCAGCAGATTGTTCACATCCGGCGTCAGGACCACTCTTCCGCTGAGGCTGAGGCTGAGGCTGAGGCTGAGTTGGCGGCTTGGCTCGCCGAGGTAGCACGCGCCAGGGCTCAACTCCTCGCCATGCCGCATCGGCCACGCCCGTCATGACCGAGATTACAGCACATCAAACAAGCCGAGGCGCCCCTGCGGACAAGCTGAGTCATCTCGCCGCAGGGCTGAACATCACCCCGAAGCGACGGGCGTGCGGGTCCGCCGGGCCTGGTGCACCCGCCGCCAATCGAGCCCCTCCAGCAGGCCTGTGAGCTGGGCCGAGGTGAGCCGCATCGCCCCATCCTGGATCTTGGGCCAGCGGAACTCTCCGTCCTCCAGCCGCTTGGCGAACAAGCACAGCCCAGTGCCATCCCAGTAGATCGGCTTGATCAGATCGGCGCGCTTGGCGCGGAAGACGTAGACCGTCCCCGAGAATGGATCGGCGGCCATCTGCTCGCGCACCAGCCCGGCCAGCCCCACTGCGCCCTTCCGGAAATCCACCGGCCGCGCCGCCACCAACACACGGACAGACCCGCTCGGCCCGATCACCGGCCAGCCCGCAGGGCGTCGATCACTGCCACCGCCAGCCGTGCGTCGGCCTCCCGGCCGATCCGCACCCGCGCGCCCACAAGCTCGATCTCGATCGCGCCGTCAGGCGCATCGGTAGAACCCGGCTCC
Organism: Caulobacteraceae bacterium; assembly: GCA_043740995.1. GTDB lineage: Bacteria > Pseudomonadota > Alphaproteobacteria > Caulobacterales > Caulobacteraceae > Acaudatibacter. Next base: position 790 of record JAYUBD010000350.1, read on the forward strand.
GGATCTTCCACGACCACCTCGGCGAAGGCCGAGCGCCTCGCGCCACGCTGCCAGGTGAACACCTGCGTCTTCGCCAAGCTGTAGCGGTCGGCCACGTCGCCGACGCTGGTCTCGTAGCTCTCCGCGACGATCTGGGCTTTGGCGTCAGCGCTCCAGCGCCGACGCTGGCTAGGCCCCGTGAACACCTCGATCCGACGCGCCACCGGCATCATCAGCACATCGTCACCACGCCGCCTCTCCCGTGGCTGCCGATGACGATTAGGTCGGCCGGCCATTCCCTGGCGGCCTTCACGATCTCTTCGCCGGCAGGGCCTCAGGCATGAACTCAAGGGCCTCTGGATCAGGACCTGGCTTGGCGCGCAGCGTCTGGATTAGCTTTTTCCCATTGGCCCTGGCCTCAGCGAGCAATTCGTAGGCCGGCGCCTCAGCCGCGACCGCATTGGCGGCGCTCGCGTCGACGACTGAGACCAACGCCAGCTGCGCATGTAGGTCCCGCGCCAACTCCGCGCCGACATCGGCGGCGCGGGCGGCGAGCAGCCCGTCATCGACCGCGATGAGAATCTTTCCAAACGACATGTGCATCTCCGCTCCAACCACGTTGAGCTTGTGGGGTCCTCCGCGCGGCGGCGATGATTGAGATCAATCCCGGCGCGCCTATCTCACCGGCGGCGTCCCGCACGCGTGGGGTGCGGTTGGATCGGGAGCCGGCCTAGGTCGTATCGACATTCACGATTTTCAGACGGCGAGATGTCTGATTCATAGGGCTCCGTTCGGACGGAGCCTTCTGATGTCAGCCAAGCGCTATGAATTGAGTCAGGTGCAGTGGGAGCGGGTCGCGCCACTGTTGCCGGGCAAGGCGGGTGATCCTGGGCGGACCG
>JAYUBD010000351.1:0-5706 GCA_043740995.1 Caulobacteraceae bacterium
TAACTTATGAGCCAGCAATGCGCATTGCCTACTATCGTGTCTCCACCGGGGATCAGAGTATTGAGGCCCAACGCCAAGCGCTCGGGGCGGACTTCGACAAGGAGTTCAGTGACGTTGGTGTGAGCGGTGGGATCATGGCTGCCGAGCGGCCGGGTTTTGCCAAGCTCCTGGATCATGTGCGCAAGGGCGATACCCTTCATGTCTATGCCGTGGACCGCCTTGGGCGGGATGCGCTTGACGTGCAGACCACCGTGCGTCGCCTGATCGACGCTGGCGTAGCGGTCGACATTCACGGGCTAGGTCAGATCGGCCGCGGCGTCGGAGAGATCATTCTCGCGGTTTTGGCCCAGGTGGCAGATCTAGAGCGGCGCAAGATCCGAGACCGAACCGAGGCGGGGCGCGTAGCGGCTAGGACCTCGCTTCAGGCAACAGGAAAGACCCACCGGGGTAAGGATAGCCTAGGTCGCCCAAAGGCGGCTGATGCGGCTATCGTCATTCGCTGGAGGCGCGAGAACAAGGCCAGCATCAGCGCCACAGCGCGACAGTTTGGGCTCTCCCAAGCGACGGTGAAGCGATACGCAGGTGCGGTTGGCGTTGGTACGACGAGGGGCGTGCGAGCTGACCAATCTCCAGTGGTCCAGAGATGCATGTCAGGGCAGGTCCGTCCAGGACGCGCATAGCGGCTAGATGACGAACATGGGCACGTCGGAACGGGCAGCTCCTGGCAGCCGCGGCCCAATTTCTTACCCAAGGCCCGTGCTGCCTGAACATGTCGAGATAGGCTTGCTTGTCCCACGGACTTGGGATCGTTCCGCCCCGCGCTGAGGCACCGTACACAGATCAAACGAGAGCGGGACGTGATCACTCACCGCTGCTCCCGCCCATTCTTGGAAGGTCCCCAGTGTTACGTTCGTGATGGATGGGAGCAGGTCGCTCGACACAAAGGCGTAGTCGACATGAAAAGGTTTCGCTTCACGCCGCTCGCCATACCTGGTGCCCGCCGACTCAGACCCATGTTGTTCATCGCGGACGTGGTGCCAGACGCTAGTGAAGCCACTCTGGCGCAACAGCTCCAGCTGGGCGCGAAAGCCGTATTGGGATGCGCTTCTAGTGCCCTCCCATGAGATGTTGGCGTTGAAGTCTCCAATGACGACTGTGGCTGGTTCCGACAAAAAGTCCGTGAGTGACTTCAGGGCCCTCATCGCAGAGGGGATATAGCTCGATTTTTCTGGCTTTACCCACAGTGCAAGGACTCTCAGGCGGGTGTTACCTCGCGAGGCAATGACCGGAAGAAACCATTGTTCGGTGCACGGGGGCCCCGCCTCGATGATCCAGCCGTTGAAGCCAAGAACCGCAATCCCCTTTTTGCCGCCGGGCGGCCCGATCCAAAGCGGAGTGGAAGCGCCGGGGAAATCCCAGATATCTTTCTCAAGAACTTCCTGAAGCACCGCGATGTCGGCCTGGAGCGTCGAGAAGGACACTATCTTTTTTTTGCTCCTGAATCCGCCTTCGCAGTTCCACGTAGAGACGCGGATGTCGCTGTCGAGCGTGCTCAAATTGCGTTTCCATTTGCGGCGGGAGCTGGGCCGAGGAGACTGCGCCCTAGAGCCATCGAACCCACCACAAATTCGGCGCGGCTCAGATGGTGCGTTTGAATGATAGGAAGGGCCGCTTGCCTCCCTTAACGCCCCCTTCTGCGGCCGCGGCCCTCATGTTCCGGGTCGGGCAGCTCCAGTAGCGCCTTCAGGTCGGACCTGCGTACCAAGACGCGCCCACCGATCCTCCTGGTCGGTAGGCGCCCCGCACCAATCAACTTGTAGAGAGTTGAGCGGCCCACACCGATCGCTTTTGCAGCGTCGTTCAAACTCATCGCTTCGACGGCCGTCTCACTTGGTAGCTGGTCCTCACTCAAGATCGTCCTTCGGACCACCTCTTCGGCAACGCGGCGCGCGATAATTTCCGTGCTATCCCGCTCGATCGTGGGTCGCTCTTCCACCAAAATCACGGAGCTCGAAGCTAGGGAGCCGACCAGCCGGTCAAGTTCCGGTCGCCGCCAGCGCACCATGGCAAGTCCAAGATCTACCGGCCGCACCCCCGCTCGCTGTGTGACAAGGGCGAAGCTGTTTTCGTCCAACGAAAGGTAGCGGGCCGCCATCGGCGTCCCCATTAGGATCGGCCAGTTCGGGAGTGGCGCTTCCTCGATCTTGCGTGGGCGTGGCATTCAAGTTTCCTTTCCCAATTCAGGCGGGGGCGCTGGATGCGGCAGGAGACTTCGAGGCCATGCAACTCGACCGGCAAGACATTGTCGACCTAACCGATACCCTCACAAAGGCCATCCGGGAGTGTCGCGACATCCTGATCAAATTGGCCGAGCGGCAGGAACAAGCCGCCCAAGCGGCTCCCGCAGCCGCTGCCGAGGCCCCCCCCGAGCGCCTCCCAGAACTACTGACGCGAGCTGCCGCGGTAGCCTACCTACGCGACACTGTCGGCTACCCGATCTCAAAGTCGTTTCTCGACAAGTTGGCGGTATCCGGTGGAGGTCCCCCCTACCGCACCTTCGGGAGCCGTGTCGTCTACTCGCCAGCCGATCTCAGGGCATGGGCGGACGGGCGAAGCCGGAGGCGATCGAGCACGTCAGATCGGGGAACCCCTGTCTAACCAGCCCGACGTAGCCGGCGCGCCAGGTTCGCCCAGCATCTACTTCCCGCCGTGGTGGCGTCTAGGCGGGGCCTCGTCGTGGAACCTCGCATTCATCCGGGGAGATTGGAGTCGAGCTTCCCTATGAGGCCAAGCTGTCGGCAGATCACGGCGGTCCTCGCGCGCACGCCCGCGCGAGACTTCAGACAAAACTCGTGGATCACTCTGTGGCGGGCACGCGCATTCGCACTCGATGCAGCGCCTCGGCGTCGATCCCGCGGACTTGCTGAAAGGGCAGTTCAAGGGCGGCCTCTCGCGCGTGCGCGCGTACTGCTCCGTAAACTCCCCCAGTGCGACGGGCCAAAATGGCGAAAAACTCAATAAAATCTCGCGCGCGCATTGGTCCCAAAACTCCCTGCCTGACGGCATACTTCCGCAGAGGGGCAGCTGACTGAGCGGCCCGAGTTGACGGTCCGAGCCGTCGGCCTCGTTCTGAGGCGCTTTTTCAGCCTGCCCCCAGTCTGTGATCCTTGAGAAAAGTCCAGGTGAGGTCCACTCAGTCCTCTCAAAAATCACCCGAACATCGCTCGCCCCACGGCATCCGGATGCAAGGTGATCCCCTGAAACACCATTTTCTGAGCGCCCGTCCCATCCCTGGGACGGTGACGACCTAGCTCAGGATAGTTTGACGTCAGGTTCCGACTGAAAAGATCCGACCCGCCGGGCTGCTGATCCAAGCTCTCACGCCAGGCTGACCACGCTGCATACAGGTTCTCGAGTGAGGCTTGGCCAGGCCCCAGGTCGCAAAAGGTCCCGACGAAGGTCGTGATCGGGCTGTTGAGCGCGGTCAGCGCATCGAGTTGCGCGCGCCCTCCCTTAGGTTGGATGAAGCGCCGGCGAGCATTGAGGCGATCGAACCCGTCAATCGCCCACTTGAGGATTTGCGGCAATTCGGCCGCCAGCTGGTCACCCAGTGTGGGGTCTTCGCGGCCGTAGAACGAGCACTGGGTCTCGAGCAACAGGAAGCGGCCCGTTAGCGCACCGGCGGAGTCCGGCAGCACCGGCAGCTCGTTCGACATGATCACGAATCGGATGGGCAGGTGACCGGTCCAGTGGCCGCAGTTCTTGCGGTTGATGGTGACGCTGTCCTCTCCGGAGATCATGAGCAGCCGTTCGATCGCGGCCTGCTTGTTCATCTGCGATGAGATGCGGACGTCCGACACCAGGGCCACGAGCTTGCCGATGAGAGGCTGGCAGCCGAACTCTGTCGTCAGGGCGTTTAGCGTCGGCGAGGCAATGTTTTGCGCGCCCAAGAGGCCCTCGACGACCCTGGCGATGGTGCCCTTGCCAGACCTTTTGGGCCCAAGGATCAGGATGATCTTCTGCTGGGAGGTGTCCGGCGTCAGCAGATAGCCGACGATTTCCTGCAGTGTGCGGATCTGTTCCTGATCGTCGTTGAACACCTCCTTGAGGAATTCGAGCCATCGCGCCGGTGGCCGGCATTCCGCCGACCATGCGAAGGGAAGGGTGTTGCGCGTGAAGAAGCCCGGCGTGTGGGGTCGCAGTTCACGTTTGGACAGATCGAGCAGGCCATTCGCCATCGACACAAGATGCCGCGGGTCAGGGCCGCCTGACCCCGGCAACCACGATGGCTCGCGATCGACGTTGACGCCCAGGACTGAGCGCAAGGCATCTGCCAAGCCAGTGACGGCCTGCATGGACGGCTGAAATGGCGACGCCACACCCCTGATCAAGCGTTTGGAGGCCCCGAGGAATTGCCAGACCTCGCCACGCAACTCCTCGTCGGATAGCTCGGCGTACCGGGCTCCCGTGTACTGGAGCCACTCACCCTGGGTTCGAACCAGCGTGCGTTTCCCGCCGTCGGTGAAGACTAGATTCGCCATCACACGGCTGTTGGACAGCGGATCCGCGCGATCCAGGACGGGGGCGCCTTCGTAGCCTACGGCTTCATCGAACTCGGCCTGCGATCGACCGCCACAGTGAGCGTGGGAGCACTTGTAGTGCCCGAGTGGGTAACCGCCCGTACCTGCCGGCAGGTAGACCGTGCTCGTGTCGCCGCGGATGCCCGACGTATGCTCATGGTCGAAGGGGCAGGTAATGATAACGCCGCCGCCCGCCGTCCGTCCGTGCGTCGCCCAGTTCTGGTCGAGCCACTCCGCACGCAGATCAGCAACCCGGGGATCAACACAACGCAGCGGCCTCGGGCGGGATCGATCGACGCCGACCTCTTCCGCGGGGATCTCCAGATCGACCTCGTCGCGGTCACCCTCAATGAGGCCGGAACGGCGCGCGATGGGTTCGGACACCCCCGGCTCGAACACCGGCGATGATGTGTAGTTGACCTGAATGGGGTGGAAGACAGAACGGTCGAGTTCCAGGGCCAAGCCCTCAGCCCATCTCTTCAAAGCTGCGCTCGAATATGCGGTAGCCAGCCAGAACCAGAGGTGGGCCCTGAGCGTGTCGCCCTTGGTGGGATGCCCGGCGCTATTGCTAAGCTGCCAGTGAAACGTCACGCCGTCGAAGCACTCCGGAAGAGCGACCTTGATGTACTCCCGAATAGCGCCAATCGGGTCGGACGAGGGGAAGTCGCCTACGGGATCGAAGCCGTCGACCTCAATCATTACGGCGTGACCAGGCACATCGTCGAAGTTCGACATGCGGCGCAGCACCGGACCATGCATGTCGAGACCGGCCCTGGGTTTACCGCGGACCACACACGCACGACGCTGCCGCTCCAGCTTGGTCAGGTGTTCGCTGAGATCACGGATGCCGCTGACTTCAACCAATTCGACGGTGAAATTCTTGGCCTTGCTGTATTGCTCGACAGACCCGTCGGCGCGCCACGTCTTGGCCATAACTAGGGGCTTTGCGCACCGCAGGATCGTGAGGTGCTCGCAGGCAGCCTTCCCGCCAGAGGTCATGTGACCGCGCGCCTGCGGAAGCCGCACCCAGGGCCGGCGGTGTCACGAAGAGGTTCGTAGCCGGCGACGATCGCTCCCGCGATCGCGGTGCCCAGGTGCACTCGCACGCCACTGATCTCCTGAGCTA
>JAYUBD010000352.1:0-5699 GCA_043740995.1 Caulobacteraceae bacterium
AGTTCCCGAGCGAGTCGGCTCCAGGCGGCGATCTGGCTCGCCATGAGATCGGCTAGCGTCGACACCGTCCGAATATCCTCGGCGGCGACCGCGGCGCCAGCCTCGATGCGGTCGATATAGTCCTGCGTCAGGTCGCGGGCTCTTTGATCCCTGTCGCGCAGAAGGCGACCGCGAACGTCAAAAGAGGGCATGAAAAGTCTTTCGTCAGTGCGATGCTAGAATTACAGAATGCAATAGTTTTGGCAATACCAATAAATTGCAAAAAGCAATAAGTTACCGAACACCTTCCCCCATGCCTTGAGAATCAGGTCGCGTCGCCCCACAAGACGCCGCATGCATCACGCGCGCGCGGAGACGGCGACACCCGGGCCGAAGGCCTTGTTTCTGGCCTTCCTGACCGTGGGGCTATCGGGCTTCGGCGGGGTCCTGCCCTTCGCGAGGCGAATGCTGGTGGATCGGCGCGCCTGGCTGGACGATGGCGATTTCAATGAGACCCTGGCCCTCTGCCAGTCCTTGCCGGGACCCAATATCCTGAACCTGTCGGTGGTGGTTGGGTCGCGATTCGCCGGGGCGCGAGGGGCGTTCGCTGCCGTCATTGGCCTGACCGCGGCGCCGGTCGTCATCGTGATCGCCCTGGGCGCCCTTTACCAGCGATACGGCTCCATGGGCCGGCTTCCCGGGGCCATCCATGCCCTGGCCGCGGCGGTCGCCGGCTTGTCGGCGGCGACGGCGATCAAGATGATCCGGCCGCTGGTCGCGGCAAGGTCGTTCGGCGGACTCGCCATCGTCGCCCTGGCCTTCGTCGCCGTCGGCCTACTACGCCTGCCCCTGCCCTGGGTGATGGCGGTGCTCGCGCCGCTGGGTATGGCCATTGCCTGGAGAACGCGCGCGTGAAGGGGGTGGCCGCCAGCCTTTTGGCCTTGGCCACGCAGTTCGGGACGCTCTCGCTGCTCGCCTTCGGTGGCGTGAACCCGATCATCCCGGAAATCCGTCGTTTGGCGGTCGAGGCCCACCACTGGACGAGCGATCAGGATTTTGCTGCGATGTTCGCGATCTCCCAGGCGGCGCCCGGCCCGAATTTCATGATCTCCACGCTGGTGGGCCTGAAGGCCGCGGGCCTGCCGGGGGCGTTGGTCGCCACGCTGGCGCTTTGCCTGCCGTCCGGCGTGCTCGCCTATTGGGCGGCCAAATTTTGGGATCACCACGGCGGTTCCCCTTGGCGCGCCGTGGTCGGCGCCGGCCTCGCGCCGGTTACCGTGGGGTTGGTGGCGGCGACCGGCTGGTTGCTTGCGCGGGCCGCGGATCTCAATACGCGCCTAGCAATGGTGACCGTGGTCACCGGCCTGGTCGCCTATTTCACGCGGCTCAATCCGCTTTGGTGTTTCGTTTCCGCTGCGGTGCTGGGTCTGACCGGGGCGCTCGGCTGAGGGAGACGACAGCGCTGGGTCCGTCGCCGCCCTCGGCGCGCGATTCATCTTTCCGCCGGAACGCCATCAACACATCACGGGCCTGTTCGCGACGATCCTCAGGGATGTCCGCCCAGATATCCAGGATGTCGGTCGAGACGTCATTGGGATCGACCTCCAGCAGGTGGCCCGGCCGGGTGCCCAGCACCGGAGCCAACCTGCGCAGCCATTTGTCGGAAAGCCCGCGCTCGCCCGCCTCCAGCAGGCTGATCACCGCGCCGGTGGTGCCGACGGCTTCCGCCAACCGCGCCTGAGTCATTCGGCGATGTTCGCGCCACGCCCTCAGGAAATTCCGCTCAGGGGTCCTGGTCATGCCGCATTATGCAACGATCTCCCAAAATGGCGCATCAGACAATTTGCAAAGTTTTTCCTTTACACGAAGATTGCACTGCGCAATTATGTGCTCATGCCCAACACGACGCGCCACGCCGCAATCGCCCAACGCCCCTGGTTGACCCGTGAACCTGGAGAATGCGCCTTTCCCATCGACGGCGACGGTCTCGCCGTGCGGTCCTGCTGCAATCCCTGTGACGGTGGTGCCTATTGCGCGCCGCACCGCGCCCTGATGCGCGGCCCCCCGGCGCCGAGCGTGGCGGATCTTGAGCGCGAACTCAGCCGGTTCCTGGGCTGATGGCCGTCCCGCGCCGCCGCAAGATCGTCCGCCCCGCCGATCCGGCGGAGATCGCCCGCCGCCGGGCCGAAGCCCGGGCGCGTGACCGCGACCCCGCCCAGTGGGGCATCGACGGCCAGGCCATGGCGCTCAGCGCCAATGCGGCGGTGGTCACGGAGGCGCGACCCGGCGGCGGGGTGGCCCGGGCGCGGCGCCAGGACGTGTTCGATCTGTTCCTGGCGCGGGGCAAGCTCAGTCACGGCGCCTATGACGCGGTCCGTCGTCTGCAGGACGACATCGCCGTCCTGCATCGCACGATTGTCGGCGGTGGCGACCTCGCGCCGCGCGTGGACCGCTCGCGCAATCCCCAGGGGTTCAGCGAAGTCCGCCACCGGGCCGGCCTGCGCATCGAGGCGGCGCTCGGCTTGGCGGGTCCGGCCAGCGCCCGTCTGTTATCCGCACTGTGCGAACCCGACATCATCCACGGTCGCGGCGCCGACTGGCGGGACGTCGTCGCCCGTGAAACCACCGAACGCCTGCCCGACGCGCAAGGCGCAATCCTCAGGGTGGCCTGCGAAAACCTGGCGGGGGCCTATGCGGTGGTGGATCGAGGGCGGCGAGGGTGAAAGGTCACATTGAGGATCATCCGTCTAGTTCGATCAATGGAAACAGCGGGCCGCCCATGGGCGCGTCGGCCGCGAGTCCCGGTGCGGGAATGTGCGCGCGCACCTGTTGCATGTCCATGAAGGTTCCCGGTCGGGGATCATAGCGGGCGTCATCTCCGGTGTAGCGCAGGGCAAGCGCCCGTCGCCGCACGTTCGCCGTGGCATTGCCTGGAGCGCCATGGATGGTCAGACCGAGATGCACCAGCACATCGCCCGGCTCCAGACTCCAACTGAGGAAGCGATACTGCGCGGGTTCGGCGTCGATGTCTGGCAGGATCTCATAAGGGCTGCTGGCGAAGGCGCCCGCATTGGCATTGTCAAACGCCTGGGGGCGGAAGGTGCGGCCCCAAAGGTGCGATCCCTGGATATAGGCGACCACTCCGTTGTCCGGCGTGGCGCGATCGAAGGGGACCCAGATCGACACGATCTGTAGCCCTTTGACGGGCCAATAAGGCAGATCCTGATGCCAGGGCGTGCGTTCGATCGAACCCGGCTCCTTCACGAACAACTGGTCGTAGAACAGATTGACGCCCCGCGATTCCATCAGCCGCGCGGCCAGGGCTGGTAGGGGAGACTCCGTCGCGAAAGCCCGAAAGTCCGGGTTATGTCGCCAGATGAAGAAATCTCCGTAGAAACGGCCCGCCTTGCGTCCGTATTCGGCGGCGGTCGGCGAGTCGCCCGTCATCTCAACCTCGATCGCTCCGCGCATGCGCTCGATCCATTCCATCGGGACCACGCCCCGCAGGACGGCGGCGCCATCGCGTCGCAGGGCCGCGACGGCGTCAGCTATGTCCCCGGCTCTCGACGCGGGCAAGGTCCCAGCTTTGGTCATCGTGCCTCACGTCGTGCGGCCCGCGCCGCCTGGAAATCCCGCATCGCCAGCCTCGGCTCGTCCGTCTCGAACGCCCCGGAGAAGGTGTCGATGCCCGCCGCTATGGCGTCGGCAAGAGGCAGGCCTTCCCATTGGCGGATCAGGGCTTTCTGCAGGCGCAAGGCGCGGGGTCCGGCGGCCAGCAGGGCGGCGAGGCGGGCTTCCACGGCGGCGTCCAGATCCTCGGGGGCGACCACGGCCTCCACCAGGCCCATGGCCAAAGCCGCCCGGGCATCGAACATTTCCCCCAGCAGCAATATCGACCGCGCCCGGCCCCAGCCGACCAGCATCGGCAGCACAGCGGCCTCAACCACGGAAGGGATGCCGAGCCTGACTTCCGGCATGCCGAACACCGCGCCCTCGGTCGCCACCCTTAGATCGCAGGACACCGCCAATTCCAGACCCGCGCCCAGGGCATAGCCGGCGATCCGGGCGATCACCGGAACCCGGCAATGCCGCACGGCGGCGCAACAGCCCTGCACCCGCGTGATGAAGGCGCGCGCGGCGTCCGGTCCGTCCAGGCCGGCCATTTCATCGACATCGGCGCCGCCGACAAAGGCCCGCTCGCCCGCGCCTGTGACGACGACGGCGCGCAGATCATCGTACCGCTCAAGATGCGCGAAGGCGTCGGCAAAGGCGATCATCAGGGGGGAGTTCAGGACATTCAGCCGCGCGGCATTGTCGATGATGACAAACGCCACCCTGCGACCGGCGCGCTCCTCATGACGAACATGGATGGCGGGAGGGGAGGTCAAGGCGTGACGCGCTCGGTTCCGATCAATGCAGCAGTTTCAAGGCGACCAGCACCAGGATCAGCAGCAGCACGGCGCCGCCAGCGAACAGGGCGAGGCGACGCTCGATCAGCGGCAGCATGGCCGGGCCGAAACGCTTCAGCAGGGCGGCGACGCCGAAGAAGCGCAGGCTGCGCGTGGCGCATGAGGCCAGTACGAACTTCCATACCGGAAAGTGGGCCATGCCGGTTGTGATGGTGACCAGCTTATAGGGCACCGGCAACAGGCCCTGCAGCAGGATCACCCCGACGCCCCATTTGGCGAAACCGGCGCGCAAAGCGATCTCGCCATTGGGGTGGCCCGACACCGCCAGGATCCAGTGGCCAACCGGCGCCAGCGTGTAGCCGATGGCATAGCCCAGCACGCCGCCCAGGATCGAGCCGGTCGTGCAGATGGCCGCATAGCGCCAGGTCCGCTCGGGCCGGGCCAACACCATTGGGGCCAGCAGGGTGTCGGGGGGAATTGGAAAAAACGCGCTTTCCGCGAACGCGATGGCGAACAGGGCCGCCGGGGCGTGACGAGACGCCGACAGCCGCATCACCCAGTTGTACAGCCGTCGCAGCATCAAAGGACTTTCACAGCATCACGCGCCCGCGCCGAAACGGCGCCGGGCCGCCCCTGCTAGCAGACTGGCTCCGGCTTTCGCAAAGTCGTTTCACCTGACACAATGGAGAGGGGGTAAAAGGAGCCGCATCATGGGATCGAACCTCGCCATGGAAACTGATCTCTTCGACAACCCGCTGAGCACTGACGGCTTCGAATTCGTCGAGTTCACCGCCCCTGAACCCGAGCGCCTCAAGGGACTGTTCGAACTGATGGGGTTCGTGGCCGTTTCGCGGCACCGTTCGAAAAACGTGCTGCGCTTCGCTCAAGGCGATATCAATTTCATCCTCAACATGGAGCCGGCCGGCCAGCCAGCGGCGTTCCGCGAACAGCACGGCCCGTCCGCCAATGCCATGGCGTTTCGGGTGCGAGACGCCGCCAAGGCGCTGAAGCTCGCCGTCGAGCGGGGCGCCAAACCGGTCAACGGACCGGTCGGACCAATGGAGCTCAACATTCCGGCCATCGAAGGGATCGGCGGCTCGAACCTTTATCTGGTAGATCGTTACGGGGCCCAGGCCATTTATGATGTGGATTTCGTGCCCCTCGATGGCGCGGCCGGCGGGGCGGCCGCCATCGGGCTGACCTATATCGACCACCTGACCCACAATGTGCATCGCGGCCAGATGGCGCGATGGGCGGATTTTTACGAACGCATCTTCAATTTCCGTGAGATTCGGTATTTCGACATCGAGG
>JAYUBD010000353.1:0-1664 GCA_043740995.1 Caulobacteraceae bacterium
GCCGCCGCCGCGTAGGATATAGTCCCCGGGCTTGAGCGTGGCCGTTCCCTTCTTGATCGATATGCCGCCGCAATAGACGCCGGGGTTGAGCGCGAAGCCTGAGTTGTTGACCGTGAAATTGTTATAGTCGCATCCGGCGTTGACGTTCGGCGGCGGCTTTCAGCTGGCCAGGGGGTCGCTTACGACGGGGCAGTCGGTGACCGGGCGGGGCGAGCAAGCATTGCCGGCAAAGCCGCCCGCCGTGCACGCCTTAGCCGACATGATGGAGCCGTCGGTTGTTCCCGACATCCCCGACCCCGAACTCGAGTCGGAAATGATGGAACATCCCGGCGCGCTGATATTGCTACCGCCGAAGGCGTTGAAGGCGCCTCAGCTCGCGGGATCGAGGATCTGCACGCATATTGGCGAGGATCGGGTGGACGCGGTGGCGCTGGCTGAGACGGCATTGGAATTGAAGCCGAGATAGGCGCCGAAAACCGGGTTCAACGTTCGGGTTATCGAGACGGTCACCGTGTCGTGCGAAAGGTCCACGTTGGCCGAGATGACGTCGGGAGTGGTGACGAAATCGAATGGGTGCAGCTGCGCCCGCGCCATGCCAATCGCCGCATTCTGGATGTTTGAGGTGGATTGCTGAGACAGCGAAAATTGTTGCGCTCCGGCAAGAGCCGCGGCGTCGGCGGCCCCTTGAACTTCGGAGTGTTGCTCCGCCATGATCGTGAAATTGATGGCGATCCAGCACACGGCAAACCGAATGGGAACCGACAGACCAAACATAACGCCGACGCCGCCGCCCGCGGTTCGAAAGAACTAAAGCGAAATTCTGATCGCGACGGCGCAAGTCCTCGCGGCGGCTTCCGCGCAGGCGACGGCGAACGAGGACGCCACCGCGCCCTATGGCGCCATTCGCGCCATAGGGCGCATTCCGGGCGTATCCTATGTCGAAATCGTCAATCGGTCGGGGCGGGCGCTTGCTGATCTCGGCGGCGGGGCGCGGCTTTCAACTGACATCCGAATCGACGCCTCCGCGCGCGCGATTCCGTTGGCGCGGTTGCTGACAAGTCGGACAACAGAAGTTTCCGCGCCTATCCTTGTCGCCGGCGCGCCGGGGTGCATGTTGCGCCTGATCGCCGACACAAAGGATCTGGGCGGCCGTCTCTGGTCGGCCGTCGGCGTGACCGCGATTGGCGGGCTCGGCGGGCTCCTTCTGGCGCTCGGGCTGGCCACCCGCTTGCAGAACGCGATTATTCAACCGTTGCGCCGCTTGACCGCTACGCGGCCGCTCAGTACGCGGCGACCATCGAGCGGAACGCCCGCGAGAACGCAGATTTGGCGGACGCCGCGCGGATCGAGGCTCTGGCGCTGCTGGCCGAACAAACCTATTGCGCGCTGCGTGAAAGAGCGGCCTGAAGGCGAATGCAATTGGCCGCATGGATTGGGGGGAGACCAGGGCGGCATCCGATCAAACAGCGAACGCATCGCGGAGCGTCGACCTCCAGGTCGATGACTTCGGGCGGTGTCATCGACGTCCCACGTCGATGCTCCGCGAGGCCAAGCGAGACATGCGGTCGCCGAATCTGCCTGTTCGGCAACCGCTCTGACGCTTTGTTCCCGGCGTCGATGGCGGACGGGTTTAGCTCGCTTCGGCCTCGGATCGCTGGATGTCC
>JAYUBD010000354.1:0-5697 GCA_043740995.1 Caulobacteraceae bacterium
GGCGTTAAGGTGCGGTGGCCGAGTGGTTGAAGGCGCACGCTTGGAAAGCGTGTTTAGGGGAAACTCTAACGTGGGTTCGAATCCCACTCGCACCGCCACGCAGTCTGGCGGTAAGTCTCTAGTATTTCCAAAGAAGAGACTGAATAGTTCTCAAATTTGAAGCTGCACTACATCTTTCGTAAGATAATAATTTGGCGCATTTTCCGCTATTTTATCTCTGCGCGTTTTTTACCGTACTTTAGTGTCGACATTTCAGGGGGTTATCAGGGTAAAACCGTAGTTCGGGTTCGAATCCACATCGGTCCGCGGTAGTCTACCTCCTGGCCAAGCAGTCGGCGGACGGGTCGTGGCCGGGCGTTGCGACGCGCCTGCCGCACGGCGACAGCAACTTTGATCAGACCGCGACCGCAGTGCGGGCGATCGACGCCTATGCCCCGCCGGCCCTGCATAGACAGGCCGACGCCGCCATCACCAAGGCCCGCGCCTGGCTGATCGCCACGCCGGCCAGACCCAACAACGAGGCTTTGACCTATCGGCTGCAGGCCCTGGTCTGGGCCAAGGCGCCGGGCGGCGAGACCGCCAAGGCCCGCACCCAGCTGGCTGCCTCGCAGCAGGCTGACGGCGGTTTCGCTCAGCAGGCGGGCATGGCCAGCGACGCCTACGCCACTGGCCATGCGTTGGTCAGCCTGCACCGCGCCGGGATGAGGGCGACCGATCCTGTCTATCAGAAGGGCCTCGACTACCTGCTGCGCACGCAGAAACCCGATGGCTCTTGGTTCGTGCAGACTCACGCCATGCCCCTGCAGCCGCCGATCGACAGCGGTTTCCCGGGCGGACCCAATCAGTGGATCTCGGCCTGGGGCACCGCCTACGCCGCCGAAGCCATGGCCTACGGATTGTAGGGAGGGACCGGCGATGACCACCCCTGCTGCGGGTGCCGACGCGCCTATTTCACGCCGATCATGGACGCCGGCGGCGTTGTCAGCCCAAACCATCTGGCCCGGCCTTCCAACCGCCGCGCCCTGATTTCTGAGCAGCAGCTATCGAGTTCTCTAGCCCGTCTTATTCATAGCCCATCAAGGCGGGATCGCTTTTCTTTATAAAAACAATATCTTGCCGCTCTTTGGGCTGTGGCATTTTTTGCCACAGCCCTTTTGGAGCCAGGCCTTACAAAACAGGGGGTTGCGACGTTCGGGCCGCGTCCCTGAATAAGACGGGCTAGAACCACAAAAGAACCTGTCGCGGAGGCATTGTCAGCCCAAAGTTGAGAGCCCGGTAACGCGACGCACCGTAGGCGCGCCACATGGCCTGATCGACCAATCCCTTCCGGTACTTTGACTCATCGCCGGAGGTGATCCGCCTCGTGGTGATGATGTACGTGAAGTACCCGCTGTCGCTGCGAAACTGCGAGGATCTGCTGTTCGAGCGCGGCATCGACATCTGCCACGAGACGGTGCGGCTCGCCGCGGACGCAGGTCCCAGCTATAAGTGACCTCACGACTACGCTCGTGACGCGAACATTTTACTCAAAACAGAGCCCGCGTCTGCGCAAAAGTGGCGGCTCTCGTCGGGAAGGGCCCCGGTGGGGGAGGGCTGCCATCTCACGCTCATGGAGCCGGTAAATGGGTCCTTCGTCGGTAGAGAACTACGCCCGCGACGGTGCGGTTCTCATTGAAGGATTTCTGGATGCCGGGCGGCTGTCCCGCTGTCGCGCAGCCTATGACTGGAACATTGCGAACCCAGGGCCGAACGCCCAAACACTCTATAGTGGAACCGACAAGGAGCATCACGTCGATAACGCCAACCCGCGCTCGGCGGTGAGGCTCAAGGAGCTTGTGAGATCGATCCCATTCGGCGACCTGTTCGCCGAACTGTGGGGCTCCCAGCACGTCTGGTACTTCGCCGAGGAGGTGTTCCTGAAGGAAGGTGCCAGGGGCGGGCGCACCCCCTGGCATCAAGACACCTCTTACTTGCCTTGGGACGGGGCGCACTGGGCGAACGCATGGATCTCTTTCGAGGCGGTCCCGCCGGCCAATTCGCTTGAAATCATTAGGGGTTCGCACCGCGGCGTCCGCTACGACGGAAGCGACTTTCAGGACCTGAACGACCCTACGGCGCCGTTGCACGGCGGCCCGGCGCTGCCGCGTCTACCGGATATCGAGGCCGAGCGGGCGCGCAACCCTGGCGCCTACGAAGTGCTTTCTTGGGCCAGCGAGCCGGGCGACGTGGTAGTGCTTCATCCAGGCACGCTGCACGGCGGCGCGCCGGTCGACGCCAACTTCCCAGATCGGCATACGCTTGTGCTGCGGTTTTTCGGCGACGACGCTCGGTTTCACGCCCTGCCCGCGCAGAGCCGCTCGGGGTACGCCGAGGCCGGGACGCTCTTCGTCGAGGAGATAAAGCACTTGAAGCAAGGCGACCTGTTCCGGGCGCCGTGCTTCGAGCAACTGCGGTGACCGGTAGCGTGCCGGTGCTCAGAAAGCCCGAGCAGTACCAGCTGCGGTGGGACCGTCCCGAGCTGATCCCCGTTGGCCTGCGAGGCCATCCGCTGCAGAACCCGTTGGGGCACGTGGCGCGCGCCGCCACCCAGGGCCCTTCGCGCGATCAGCGACACCGCCAACCGCACAAGATGGCGATCGGCTAAGCAATGGAGGTATGTCTTGCGCTCCGCGACGCGACGTCGTTAGATTCGTCGCCGCAAACAAGGGTGCCGGCGTAATGACCGACATCTTTGTCTCCTATGCCCGCTCGACCGACGCCGAGGCTGGGCAGATCGCGAGGGAGCTCGGGCGACTGGGCTATAAAGTTTGGCGCGACACCCAACTGCCTGCTCATCGTGACTACTCCGAGGTGATCGAAGAGCGGCTTCGGTCCGCCAAGGCGGTCGTCGTCGTCTGGTCGGCCAAGGCTGTCAAATCCCAGTGGGTCCGCGCGGAGGCGGATGTGGCGTGCGACGCCGGCACCCTCGTTCAGGTCAGTCTGGACGGCTCGAAGCCGCCGCTGCCGTTCAACCGGATCCAGTGCACGGACCTGAGTGGATGGGCGGGCGAGGCGGACGCCCCCGGCTGGCGCAAGGTGCTGGACAGCATCGCGACGCTAGTCAGAGGCGAGGTCATCCCCGACCAAGCCGAGCCGGCAGCGATCGAGCCGCAGCTCTCCTCCAAGCCCGCGATCGCGGTGATGCCGTTTGAGAATCTCAACCAGGATCCGGACCAGGAATACTTTGCGGACGCGATCACGGAGGACATCATCACCGCGCTCTCACGGTGGCACTGGTTCTTTGTCATCTCCCGCAATTCGACCTTCGTCTACAAGCGCCGCGCTGTGGACGTCCGCAAAGTCGGCACCGAGCTCGGGGTGCGCTACGTGCTCGAGGGCAGCGTTCGGCGGGTGGCCAACCGCGTCCGAATTACCGCCCAGCTCATTGATGCCTCCACCGGCGGCCACGTCTGGGCCGATCGGTTCGACCGGGATCTGATCGACCTTCTGAAGTTGCAGGACGAGATTAGCGCGGAGGTTGTCCGGGCGATCGAGCCGGCGATGCTGCACAGCGAGAACTTCAAGATCGCGCGCAAGGCACTGAAGGACTACTCGGCCCTCGACTGTTTTCAGCGCGGGATGTGGCACTTCAACAAGATGTCCGCCGATAGCTACGAACCTTCGCTCAACATGTTCCGCGAGGCGATCGCCCGCGATCCACAGTTGGCCCTGGGCTATATCGGGCTCGCCAGGGCGCTGTACGCGGGAGCGACCGTGTACGGCTGGTCAGCGCATCCCGACGAGGACCTCAAGCAATCCTACGCGGCGGCGCAGACGGCGATCGAACTCGATCCGGACGACGCCCACGCCTACCTCGCGGCCTCTGGCGCCGCGCTCTACCTCGGCCGCCATCATGAGGCCCTCGCGATGGCGCAGAAGGCGAGCGCTCTGAACCCGAACTTTACATATTGCCAACTGCGCTTAGCCCATGTGCTGACCTATGCGGGCCAACCCGAGGCGGCGATCCCGTTGATCGAGCAGAGTCTCGCGCACAGTCCCTTCGATTCGCAACGGGGCTCCATGCTTGGCAGCCTTGCCCTCGCACACTACCAAGCGCGCCATTACGCAGAAGCTGAGGCGCAGGCCCGTAAATCGATCGAGCTCGGTTTCAAAGTGAGCTACGCCGTCTTGGCGGCGGCGCTCGCCCGCCAAGACCGATTGGACGAGGCGCGCGCGGCGTTCCCCGCTGAGCTCCATGAACTCGCCGCCCGTGACACCCCGCGCCTGGCCACCTTCGTTCAGGACAGTGATCGCGACCACCTGCTGCGCGGGCTCATGCTGGCCGGTGTGGGCGTCGGGCCGCAAAACCAAACTGCAACGCAAAGCAGCACTTAAACACGCAGTGTGAGACCGACCGTCTACGGGTTCGAGAGCCGCGCGGGGTCAGACTGAGGTGGCGCCGGTTCTGCGTACAGCTTGGCGGCTTGGCTAAGGTCGGTTCAGGTTCAGATCATGCCGCCAGTCTGTGCTCAGGGTTGGCCCTATCCGGGGCGAGCCCCGGATAGGGCGGCGCCTGGATTTTCCCATAGGCCTCGTCGGGTGTGGCCCCGGCAAGGGCCGAGTGAGGACGGATGGTGTTGTAGTAGCCGATCCACTTGGTGAGCCCGGCGCGCAGCTCGGACCCGGTCTCGAAGGCGTGGATGTAGACGCACTCGTATTTGAGGCTGCGCCACAGCCGCTCGATGAAGACGTTGTCCATCCACCGGCCCCGGCCGTCCATGGAGACCCGCACGCCGGCGTCCTTCAGCACGCCCGTGAAGCGCGGCGAGGTAAACTGGCTGCCCTGGTCGGTGTTGAAGATCTCCGGCGGGCCGTAGCGGGCCAGGGCCTCCTCCAGAGCCTGGATGCAAAACTCCGCGTCCATGCTGTTGGAGAGCCGCCACGACAGCACCTTGCGGGTCGCCCAGTCCATCACCGCCACCAGGTACAGGAAGCCGCAGCGCATCGGGATGTACGTGATGTCCGAGCACCAGACCTGGCCCGGCCGATCGATGGTCAGGCCGCGCAGCAGGTACTTGTAGGTCCGGTGCTCGGGGTGCGGGATCGTGGTCCGCGGCTTCTGATAGATCGGCGTCAGGCCCATCTTGGCCATCAGCCGGCGCACCCGCATCCGGCCCACCTCATAGCCCTGGCGGCGAAGATGCCGGGCCATCTGGCGCGAGCCGTACCAGGGCGTCTCCAGGAATGTCTCGTCGATCAGCCGCATCAGCGCCAGGTTCAGCGGGGCCTCGCCCGCCGGCTGATAATAGAAGGCTGAGCGACTGATCGACACCAGGACGCACTGGCGCTGGATCGAGATCTTCGGGTGATCGGGCTCGATCATCTGCCGCCTCCGGTCCAGGCTCAACGACCGAAGGCTTTGGCTAAAAAATCCCGCTCCACCACCAACTGGCCGATCTTGGCGTGCAGCTTGTCGAGTTCGCCTTCGCGGAGCCCATCGCTCGCCTCGACCTTGCCGGAGAACACCCCGGAAAGCCCCTCGGTGGCCTGTTTGCGCCACGCCGCGATCATCGTCTGATGGACGCCATGCTTCGTCGCCAGCTGCGACAGGGTCAGCTCCCCCTTCAACGCCTCCAGCGCCACCTTGGCCTTGAAATCAGCCGAGTACCGCTTCCGCTTCCCAGTCATAAAGTCCGTCCTTCAAAGAGGTCGAACCTA
>JAYUBD010000355.1:0-1664 GCA_043740995.1 Caulobacteraceae bacterium
GCCAAGACGCCCGACGCGGCGAAGGCGTCGGAAGCCGCGGCGCCGAAGTTATAGGCGGCGGCTCAGCCTGCCGCGTAGCTGAACTTCGGCCCCCACCCCGCCGGGCCTTCAGGCAGCATGTCGAGGAAATGCCAGACCGAGCAGAAGTCGTCGCACGGTCCCAATTCCTGGTCGGAGACCCGCACCAGGCCGTCGCCGCGCTTCTGTAAGGCGGAGACCCCGGGCAGCCATCCGCCGTCGCCGCGATAGCCCATGGCATCGGCGAAGCCGGAGCCGCCCAGGCTGACCATGGGAAACCGCCATCCCCGCTCGCGGGCGAACGCCGCCTGGACGTCCGGACTGTTGGGACTGCTGACCACGAAGGCGGCGCGGTCGGCCAGGTGATCAAAGACGCCGTTGAAGCCATCTGCCCACATCGTGCAATAGGCGCAGGTGACGCCCATATTGTGGATCACGAACAGGTCAGGCTTGCCACCGAACAACTGCGACAGTCTGATCGGCCCCGCCGGGCCGACGAATTCGAAATCAGTCACCGGCTCGGGCTCGATTTCGGCCTGGGCCGTGCGCAGCCCGGCGCGCGCATCGACGATGCGCCGCCGATATTCGGCCAAACGGTCACGGCCCGGGCTGGACGTTGACATGGTGAGTCTCCTTCGCGCTCGGCGAGCCGCGCCTCTATTTTCCCAGGGCGCCGTAGACCATTTTCTGGAACATCGGCAGGGCAAGGCGGCCGCCCATGCGCTGGCCGGTGGCCAGTTGCGAGGCGGATTCGGGCTCCAGCGGCATGGAGTTCTGGATCAGATAGAGCATGATCATCTCCTCCTCGGGATCGGCCTGCCACCAGGTGCCGAACGCCCCTGGCCAGCCGAACGCGCCGGTCGAGCCCGCTCCCATCCACGCCTGTTTCGCGGGATCGGTGACCACCGAGACCCCCAGGCCGAACCCCTGGCCGTCCCAGAACGGAATGCCCATGAACGGTATCTGGCGTTGCGCGTCGGTCAGTCGGTTGGCGCACATCGTCTTCACCGTCTCAGACGTCAACAGGCGCACGCCGTCCAGTTCACCGTCGTTCAGCAGCATGCGCGCGAATTTCAGATAATCGTCGACCGTGGAGATCAGGCCGCCGCCGCCGCCGCAGAAGGCCGGCGGTACGTCGAATTGATTGAACGCCACGGGCTCGAGGCGATCGGCTTTCTCATCCAGGCGATAGACTACAGCCGCGCGGGCGCGCTTTTCCGGCGGGACATAGAAGTCGGTATCGACCATGCCCAGCGGCTGGAAGATGCGCTGCATCAGGAAGTCGCGGAAATTCATGTCGGCCACCCGACCGACAATATAGCCCAGTACGTCGGTGGCGTGGCTGTAGTGGAACCGGTCGCCCGGATCATGGGACAGCGGCAACCCGCCCAGCGCCGCCATCCAGGCGTCGGGCGCCATCGGGCTGTTCAGCACGTCGCCCAGAGCTCTCTGATGCGCGTGGGCTATGGGTCCCATGGAGGTGAAGGCATAGGCGAGGCCGGCGCGATGGGTCATCAGGTCGTCGATGGTGATGGGGCGCGGGGCCGGATGCGTCTCATCCACCGGACCGTTGGCGGTGTTGAGGACCATCATGTCCGCGAATTCCGGAGCCCAGCGCGTGATCGGGTCGGACAGCGAGAGGCGGC
>JAYUBD010000356.1:0-1663 GCA_043740995.1 Caulobacteraceae bacterium
TCGGCGTCCGGATCCCCGGCCATCACATAGGCGACGAACGCCGCACGGTTTTCAGCGGCGAGCGCCGCGAACCGCCGATTGATGCGCTCGACGCTCAAACGCGCAGTCCCAATCGGGCGGCGACGGTGGCGAGATCCTTGTCGCCGCGACCGGACAGATTGAGCACGACGATCCCGTCCTTGCCGACCTCCGCGGCGATCTGCGGCAACCGGGCCAGGGCATGGGCGGATTCCAGGGCGGGAATGATACCCTCAAGCCGCGCGCAAAGCCGGAACGCCTCCAGGGCTTCATCATCGGTGGCGCTCAAATATCGCACCCGGCCGACATCATGCAGCCAGGCGTGTTCCGGTCCGATGCCCGGATAGTCCAGTCCCGCCGAGATCGAGTGTGCTTCAAGGATCTGCCCATCGGCGTCCTGCAGCAGATAGGTTTTGTTGCCGTGCAGGACGCCTGGCCGCCCGCCGTTCAAGGCGGCGGCGTGCCTGGAGGTGTGCAGCCCGTCGCCGGCCGCCTCGACGCCAAACATCTTGACGGAATCATCATCGAGGAAGGGGTGAAACAGGCCGATCGCATTGGAGCCCCCCCCGACGCAGGCGACCAGAGCATCGGGACCCCGGCCCTCGGCCGTCATCAGTTGTTCGCGGGTCTCATGGCCGATCACGGTTTGGAAATCGCGCACCATCACCGGATAGGGGTGAGGTCCCGCCGCCGAGCCGATCACATAATAGGTGTCGGCCACATTGGTCACCCAATCGCGCAGGGCCTCGTTCATCGCGTCCTTCAGGGTGGACGCCCCGCTGGTGACCGGGCGAACCTCGGCGCCCAGCAGGTTCATGCGCAAGACATTGGGCGCCTGCCGCTCGACATCCACGGCGCCCATATAGACAATGCACGGCAGGCCGAAGAGCGCGCACACCGTGGCGGTGGCGACACCGTGTTGGCCGGCCCCGGTCTCGGCGATGATCCGGGTCTTGCCCATGCGCCGGGCCAACAGGATCTGGCCCATGCAATTATTGATCTTGTGGGCGCCGGTGTGGTTGAGCTCCTCGCGCTTCAGATAGATTTTCGCGCCCCCGAAATGTTCGGTCAGCCGCCGCGCCAGATACAGCGGGCTGGGTCGACCCACATAGGTCGCCAGATAGTCGGCCAGCTCCGCGCGGAATCCCTCATCGGCCTGGGCGGCGCGATAGGCGGCCTCCAGGGAGAGCACCAGCGGCATCAGGGTTTCCGGCACATACCGACCGCCATAATCGCCGAAACGCCCCTGGGCGTCCGGGTAGGCGCTGTAGTCATTGGGCGGGAGAGCGTGCTGCACGGTTGACGCCTAATGTTCGTTTCAGGCGCGGCGAACCGCCTCCAGGAAAGCCTCGACGAGAGCGGGGTCCTTTAGTCCCGCGCCACGCTCCACGCCAGAGGAAACATCGACCATCGGCGCGCCGGAGACGCGCACCGCTTCGGCGACATTCCAAGGATCCAGCCCGCCGGCCAGGAACCACGGTCGATCCAGCTTCAGCCCGGCGAGCAGGGTCCAGTCGAAGGTCGCGCCGCCGCCGCCTGGCAGGGCCGATCCCCGGGGCGGCCGCGCGTCGAACATCAAATGCGTGCTGACCGAAACGAAGGCGACCGCGGCCTGAACATCGGCCGCCTCGCTGATCGGCATGGC
>JAYUBD010000357.1:0-1662 GCA_043740995.1 Caulobacteraceae bacterium
AGCGGTCGGCTGCAGGATCTCATCCATCTTGCGTCGCCCTGTCATGTCCGCCTGCGGGCAAGCCGCCCGTCCACTAGTTCATTGATTGCTATTTCGTCCAGGCTCGTCACCACCAGATTGGCGCCGGCCGCCCGTAGCAGAGCGCCGTCCCCCAGGCGAGCAACGCCGAGCCCCGTCATGGCCCCTGCGCGGGCGGCCTCGATTCCGGCCGGTGCGTCCTCGGCCACGAAACAGTGCGCTGGCGCTACCCCCAGCTCCGAAGCGGCGAGCAGGAAAATTTCCGGGTTCGGCTTACCCTGCCGCAAATTGCGACCACAGACATTCGCACTGAAGACATCGAGCAAACTCTGCCCGGAGGCGAGCCGGATCGGCCGCATCATTTCGTTGGCGTTTTTCGACGACGATGCGACGGCCATCCGCCAACCCAGCGCCCCGACGGCCTCAACAAAACGGAGCGCGTCTGGGAAGCCAGCGACCTCGCCCGTCTGGATCAATTCCTCAAGCCGTTCCTGCTTGCGTTCTGCATATGCAACGGCCTGGCGTGCGGCGTCCCGAACACCCAGCGCCTCCAGAGCAGCACGAGCGCCACTGAGGCGTGGTTTGCCCGCGACATGGGCCTGATACATCTCTGTGGTGAATCGATCCGGCTCGGCAAAACCAGTGAGCGCTTCGCGCCAAGCTTGTTCGTGAGGGGACGCGAGCAGCACGCCGTCAACGTCGAAAATCGCCGCCGTAAGCCCGCGCCAATCGCCGGGATAGTTCCGCCTCGCTCTCTCCGCTCATCGGGCCAGGACGTCCAGGCCGTCAAAGGTGGAGATGACCGAGGGATCAGCTGGCGGGACCTTCCTTCCCTTGAATTCCAGCCTGTTAAGCAGGTCGTAAATGACTGCGAGGCGGGCGGCCTTTTTGTCGTCGGCCTGGACAATGGTCCAGGGCGAGGTGACGCTATGCGTTCTGTTGAGCATTGTGTTCCGGGCGGCGGTGTAGTCATCCCAATGCTCGACCGCCGTCTCATCAATTGAGCTGACCTTACAGTGTCGCAGAGGGTCTTTCCTGCGCACCGAAAGTCTCTTCCGCTGTTCTGTCTTAGAAATATCTAAGTAGTATTTCAGGAGCGTGATGCCGCAATGGTGCAGGAGACTTTTGAATAGAGGCGCCGTAATCAGGAATTCTTCGGTTTCCTCCTCAGTGCAAAAGTTCATTACACGTTCCACCCCGGCGCGGTTGTACCAACTCCTGTTGAACAAGACGGCTTCGCCGGCGGCCGGGAGGTGGGCGACATACCTTTGAAAGTACCACGAGCGAACATTGCGGTCGGACGGACGGTCAAGCGCGACGACGCGAATCTCACGCGGGCTGAGATGCTCCGTTATCCGCTTGATCACGCCATTCTTCCCGGCCGCGTCGCGCCCCTCGAAGACGACCGCGACCTTCTGGCCGTTGCGGATCACGCTCTTCTGAAGCTTGGTAAGTTGAATCTGCGCATCCTTCAGGTGCTCCCGATAGGATGGCGCCGCAGTGTTCGGCTCGTCGGTCGGGTGGCTCATTGCAGTTCCCTCTGATCAAGAAGGCCCCCGCGGAGCGTTTCCGCGGATGGCCTGCTTCCAGACGCTGCCGGCCTTCGCGGATTACGATCGTGCGCGTCGCCGGTCCCGAGAGCGC
>JAYUBD010000358.1:0-1661 GCA_043740995.1 Caulobacteraceae bacterium
CTATGAAGACTTCCCTGTTCGCCACCCTGACGTTCATTGCTGCGGTGAGCGGCGCCGGCGGCGCGCTGGCCCAGATGCCGCCCGGCGAGATGCACGACCATACCGGAATGGCAGCCGGAGGCATGCGCATGCCGATGGACCAGGGCCGGCATGATCGGCACATGAAGGCGCTCCACGAAGCGCTCAATATCCGCCCGGATCAGGAGCAGGCGTTCGGCGCCTTTGCTGGATCCATGCGGCCGCAAGGCAAGGATGGTCCCGATGGTCCTGGCGGCATGCGCGGCGGTGATATGCACGATCATGACGCCATGGCCGGAATGACCACGCCGCAACGGTTGGATCGGATGAGTCAGATGATGGACGCCCACATTTCGCGCATGCGCGAGATGTTCCAACGGCACGCCGCCGCGGTGAAATCGCTCTATGCGGTCCTCAGCCCTGAGCAGCGCCGCACCCTCGACGCCCTTCCGGACCTGATGGGCCACGGCATGATGGGGCATGGCATGGGCCATGAAGGCGGCGAGGGCCACGAAGGTCACGGGGGCCGCCCCGAATAGGCCGCCGCGGCGAATTTAGAACGGTACGTCGCTTTTGACGGGCGCCGCTTCGTCGGGGACCTTGATCGGCGCCGGTGGTTTCTCGGTGGGCGAGGTCAGGATGTCGTCGATATTGCCGCCGGCCTTGGAGGGCTTGGCCTGGACAGCCTGGGCGGCGGCGGCTTGATTGGCAATGGTCTTGGCGTCATCCTGTTGGGCGGCGTCGCCGACGTCAGCGGCAATGGCGGTGTCGGTCGCGACCGGCGCCTGGATCTCGACAATCGGTTTGGCGTCGAGCGTGCCGTCATTGACGGCGCGCCCGGTTTCATCGGCAGTCAGGCCGGGCGCCGACGCTTGGCGCAACGTCGCCCAAAACCCGCTTAAGGCGCCGACCAGCGCCAGGGCGCCGACGATGGCGGCGGCGAAATAGACCAGGCCGCGCGGCGGCAGGGAGATCGGTCCTTGGGCGGTCCAGCTATTGGGCATGTCACTCTCCGGCGGGGAAACCACCCGTTGACATCACTCTAGCCTCGCGGGAGGCCGGCGAAAACCACAGTTAGCGCGCGACCATCCTTGCGGTCCGAGCCGAGCCATGGCGTTCTGGACGCCAGAGGGTCGGGCGGGTCGCGTTGGTAGGTGGAGAAGGCATGGTTCAGAACTGGAAGCAGATCGGCCCGCAACGCTACAGGGAGACCTTCGGTCGCTATTTCGAGGATTTCGTGGTGGGCGATGTCTATGAGCATCGGCCCGGCAAGACGGTGCTGGACTATGACAATCACCTCTTCACCCTGCTGACCCTCAACACCCACCCCCTGCATTTCGACCGCGAATTCGCCCAGGGCTCCGAGTTCAAACAGAATCTGGTGGTCAGCACCTACACCCTCTCCCTGCTGATCGGCATGAGCGTCACCGACTGCAGCCAGAAGGCGATCGCCAATCTGGGAATGGACGAGGTGAAGTTCACCGCGCCGGTGTTTGCCGGCGACACGCTTTATGCCGAGAGCGAAGTGCTGGCCAAACGCGAAAGCGCCTCGCGACCTGGACAGGGCATTGTGACCATTCGCACACTGGGCAAGAATCAGCGCGGCGAGACGGTGTGCACTTTCAAGCGCAACATGCTGATTC
>JAYUBD010000359.1:0-1660 GCA_043740995.1 Caulobacteraceae bacterium
GTGATGGCAAATCGCATTGAAAGTTCCCTCAATGTTCCCCGCCACCCTACATCTCTAAGGCGACGCTTCAACCCCCTAGGCTGTCCAAACCCGCCCGGCAGTTGATTTTTCCGGCCCAACCGCCTACATCGCGCCCTCATTCCACACGCAGGCGTTTGGCGACGTGGCGGGGAGACATCCCGTCCGCTTCCATTCCGGTCCACCCCGACAAGACATCTTGGGGGGTGGGTGCCTGCGGAGGTTCAACCGGATAAAGGATACCCAAGGCCCATGGCACTACCCGATTTTTCTATGCGTCAGCTCCTCGAAGCCGGCGCCCACTTCGGCCACCAGACGCACCGCTGGAACCCGAAGATGGAGCGCTACATCTTCGGCAGCCGCTCCAACATCCACATCATCGATCTTTCGCAGTCGATCCCGCTGCTGCACCAGGCCCTGGTGAAGGTGCGCGAAGTCGCCGCCGGCGGCGGTCGCGTGCTGTTCGTCGGGACCAAGCGCCAGGCGTCCGAGCCGATCGCCACGGCCGCGCGCCGCTGCGCCCAGTACT
This sequence comes from Caulobacteraceae bacterium, assembly GCA_043740995.1. GTDB lineage: Bacteria > Pseudomonadota > Alphaproteobacteria > Caulobacterales > Caulobacteraceae > Acaudatibacter. The sequence goes on from JAYUBD010000359.1 coordinate 548, forward strand.
ACGTGAATCACCGTTGGCTGGGCGGCACGCTCACCAACTGGCGCACCGTGTCCGGCTCGATCGCGCGTCTGCGCGAGCTGGAAGGCGTTCTGGAAACCGACAGCGGCCGCACCAAGAAGGAGCTGCTGCAGCTCAACCGCGAGCGCGACAAGCTCGAACTGTCGCTGGGCGGCATCAAGGACATGGGCGGCATCCCCGACCTGATGTTCGTGATCGACACCAACAAGGAAGCGATCGCCATCCAGGAAGCGCGCAAGCTCAACATCCCGGTGATCGCGATCCTGGATACGAACTGCAACCCGGACGGGATCACCTTCCCGATCCCCGGCAACGACGACGCCGCCCGCGCCATTCAGCTCTACTGCGACCTGATGGCCGACTCGATCCTGGATGGTCTGGCGGCGGGGCAATCCGCCGCCGGTGTGGATCTCGGCGCCTCGGAGGCTCCGATGGAGCCGACCCTGGCGAAGCAGCTGACGCCGGAACCGGCCGCCGCGCCGAAGGCGAAGAAGGCCAAGGTCGCGCCTGCCCCGGCGCCGGAGCCGGAGTCGGAAACCGTCGCGGAAGCGCCTGTCCCCGAAGCGCCTGTCGCCGAAGCGCCTGCCGCTGAAGCACCCGCCGTCGAGGCGACCACGGAAGACGCGGCTCCTGTCGCCGAAGCCGAGGCTGCCCCCGAAGCGGCGACCGAGCAGCCGAGCGAAGAACAGGCCAGCTGAGGCGTTCCGCCTCCTGACCTGAGCACCCCTTGAGGGGCGGAGTCCGCGAGGGGTCCGCCCGCACTCTACAGATTGAAGGAGCTGACCATGGCGGAGATCACCGCTGCGCTGGTCAAGGACCTGCGCGAAAAATCGGGCGTTGGCATGATGGACTGCAAGAAGGCCTTGCAGGAGAACGACGGCGACATCGCCGCGTCGATGGACTGGCTGCGGGCCAAGGGCCTGAGCAAGGCGGCCAAGAAGGCTGACCGCGCCGCGGCTGAAGGCCTGGTGGCCGGCAGGGTGAGCGCCGACGGCAAGACCGGCGCGCTGATCGAGCTGAACGCCGAGACCGACTTCGTCGGCAAGAACGACACGTTCCAGGCCGCCGCCCGCGACATCGCCGAAGTGGCCCTGA
>JAYUBD010000360.1:0-5683 GCA_043740995.1 Caulobacteraceae bacterium
GTGGTTGCCCACCGCCGCGAACATCCGCCGCACCTGATGATAGCGGCCTTCGGTGATGGTCAGATACGCCGACTCCGCCGTGAGGGGAGCCAGGAAGGCGGGGGACAGCGGTGCGGTCTCGCCTTCGAGCATCAAAGCCCCGGCGGCGAACAGAGAGGCTTCGTCGCCGCGCAATGGCCGCTCCAAGGTGACGAGATAGCGCTTGGCCACATGGTTTCGCGGCGAGATCACCCGGTGCAGCAAGGCCCCGTCATCGGTGATCAACAGCAGGCCGGTGGTCTCGGCGTCCAGGCGGCCGATGGTGGAGAGCACCGGATCGCGGCGCCGCCAGCGGCCAGGCAACAGCTCATAGATGCTGCGCCCGGCCTCGCGATGGGAACAGACCACGCCCAACGGCTTGTGGAGGATCAGGGTCAGCGGCGGCGGCGGGTCGATCGGCGCCCCGTCGATGGTCAGGCGGCGGGACAGACCAGGTCCTATCGGTACGCGCAGACCACTGTTCCGCAGGCGCACGCCGTCCAGCACTGCAAGTCCAGCATCGACAATATGCTGGGCTTCCTTACGCGAACCATAGCCGAGATTGGCCAGCAGGCGATCCAGGCGCACGGTTGGCGTCGCCCCCTTGGCGCTCATTTGATGCACTCATAGATCTTGTAGCCGCGCGCCTGGGCAACCAGCGTCGAGCGGGCGAAGCAGGCCTTGAGGCGCGCCTCATAGGCGAGGGCCACATTGGCCACCAGACGGCAGACGCCGCCTGGGCGCAACATTTGACCGGCATGGACGATGAAAGCGAGCCCGAGTTCGCGGTCTTCTCGACCGCCATCATGGAAGGGCGGGTTCATCACGACGAAGTCGAGGTCGAGCAACAGACCGGGCGACCGAATGTCTCCATGCACAAACACCGCCCGGGGATCTCCGACATTGCGCCGGGCTGCCTCCACCGCGCGCCGATCATTGTCGATCAGGGTGACGACGGAGACCGCCGGGCTCTGCATCGCCGCAGCCGCCAACATTCCGAGGCCGCAGCCGAGATCCCCGCCGCGGCCGGTGAAGAGCGGCAGGTTCTCCAGCAACAGCGCCGTGCCGGGATCGAGCCGATCCCAGCTGAACACCCCCGGCTGCGACCACAGGTCCAGGCGTGGGGCGATTTGCAGGGCGCCCGCCGCGATGGCGCCATCCAGACCCGCGGGCGCCGCCGGTCTTCGGCAGACGCAGATGCGGTGGTGGCGCCGGGCGGTTTCGCGCACCTCGCAGCCGAAGGCCTCAAGCTCATGGCGCAGGCGCGAGCCGCCCTTGTCCTTCAACGCCAGAACCACCAGTTCGCCGCCGTCGGCGAGCGCGCGCAAGGCGTGGGCGATCACGAACCGACGTTCGAGCGTGCCCGGCGGAGCCTGGAGGGTGATCCGCGAAAGTGACGAGCCGGCCAGACTCTCAATCGCCGGGGCTTGCGGTATGAACGGCGAGAGTTGGATCGCGTCGGCGGCGGGCGCCGCCAGCTCAAACGGCGGGTTGCCATAGACGGCCCTCAACATCATGGCCTCCCTCCCCAGCATGGGGAGGGACCGGCCGCCCCGCAGCCCGGGTGGGGAGGCGGCGAGCGGTCCGCATGCCGCGAAGGGTCGTTACTCTTATTTTGACAGATGTTTTTCAATGGCACGATGGTCAACCGCACTTCCCCGCCCTGACAACGCGGCGCGTCGTCGTTTCCTCCCCATGTTGGGGAAGGAGGCAAGCGCGAGGGGCGTTCATCCCCGCTCTCGGGTGCGCTCGAAGGCTACCCTGGGGAAGCGCTCGGTCAGGTAACTTATCTCCCAGGCGCTCTTGGCGAGGAACACCGGTTGGCCGTCGATGTCGGTCGCCATGGCGGTGCGGTGCTTGCCGGAGAAGTCGTCGAGATCGGCCCTGACGCCGTTGATCCAGCGGGCCTCGGAATAGGGGGCCGGCTCGAAGATCACGTCGAGAGCGTATTCGCCGCCCAGGCGATCGGCCATTACCTCGAACTGCAGCTGGCCGACGGCGCCGACGATGAAGTCCGCGCCGAGGCTCGGGCGGAACAGCTGGGTGACACCCTCTTCGGCGAGACCCTCCAGGGCTTTTTTCAGATGCTTGGCCTTCAACGGGTCCTTCACCCGCACCCGCCGCAGGATTTCCGGGGCAAAATTGGGCAGGCCGGCAAACCGCAGGGTTCCGGTTTGCGAGAGGCTGTCGCCGACCCGCAGGACGCCGTGATTGGGAATGCCGATCACGTCGCCGGCATAGGCTTCCTCGGCCAGTTCGCGATCGGAAGCGAAGAACATGATCGGCGCGGTGACGCTCATCTGGCGGCCGGTGTTCTGAACCTTGAGCTTCATGCCACGAGTGAAACGGCCAGACGTCACGCGCACGAACGCGACCCGGTCGCGATGGTTGGGGTCCATATTGGCCTGGATTTTGAACACGAAGCCGGACACCTCTTCGTCCCCCGGGGCCAGATGCGTCTCTTCCTCGCCGCGTCGCGCCGAGACCAGGCCGGGAGGCGGAGCGTAGACGCCCAGGGTCTCCAACAATTGATCGACGCCAAAATGGCGAAGGGCCGACCCGAACAGCACCGGGGTCATGTGGCCCTGGGCGAAGCTCTTGGGATCGAACGGTTTGGAAGCTTCCCTCACCAGCATGGCGCCTTCCTCGACCTCTTCGCGTTCGTCGGGATCAAGGAAGGCGCCCAGGGCGTTGGAATTGAAGGCCATGGCCTCGCCATGGGCTTCGGCGTGGCGGCGGAACGGCAGAAATCGGGCGCCTCGCAGATCGACCATGCCCTTGAAGCGATTGCCCGACCCCGCCGGCCAATAGAGCGGGGCGGGATCGAGCGCGAGCTTGGAGGCAATCTCGTCCAACAGGGCGAACGGGTCCTGCGCCTCGCGGTCCATCTTGTTGATGAAGGTGATGATCGGAATATCGCGCAGGCGGCAGACCTCGAACAGCTTCAAGGTCTGGGGCTCAATGCCCTTGGCGGCGTCCAGCACCATCACCGCGCAGTCGGCGGCAGTCAGGGTGCGATAAGTGTCCTCGGAAAAATCCTCGTGACCCGGCGTGTCAAGCAGATTGAACATCAGGCCGGCATGGTCGAAGGTCATGGCGCTGGCCGAGACCGAGATTCCTCGCTCGCGCTCGATCTTCATCCAGTCCGAGCGCGTCCGCCGTTGCTCGCCCCGGGCCCGCACAGCCCCGGCCGCGCGTATCGCGCCGCCGGCCAGCAGCAGATTTTCGGTCAGGGTGGTCTTGCCGGCGTCGGGATGACTGATGATGGCAAAAGTTCGCCGGCGCGCGGCCTGGGCGGCGGGTGCATTGAGAGACATGCCTGGGCGATAGCGCCTGTGGACGGACGAGGCAAATGCGGAAAGGCGCGTTCAGCCCCCCTCGACCGCCTCGGTGAGGAACCGCCGACCGTCGGAATCTTCGATCTCGACCACCCAGACATCAGGATCGATTCGGCCCGCGCGGGCGATATAGGCGTCGATATCGGCTTCGGCCCCGCCGGACACCGGCTGCATCCAAACGGGATCGCCATCCGCTCCGGTGGCCTCGGCCCAGACGCGGGCGTCGCCGAGGCGAGGGTTGAGGGTCTTGACCAACACCGCGCCGCCGCGCGCGTCACCCTTGCGCACCAGGGTGGCGAACGACCCGCCGAGCTGAACACGGCGGATCAGGGCATAGACCCAAAGGTCGCTGGACAGTCGCACCGGTCAGCCGCCCACAACCACCCTCAGGTTCGCCATGGCCAGAACCCCGCCCGCCTCGTCGTCATACAGCTCCATCACTCCGTCATGGGCTTCGCAAAGCGCGCGCACGATCTTCAAGCCCCTGCCGGGACCCCTATAGGGTGGTCGCCCCGTAAGCGCGCTTGCGTTCTCGAACCCGTTAAAAACACTGAGGCGCAACTCGTCGCGGCGCGGATCCACCAAGATCGAAATCGGTTGGCCGGGCGATGCGAACTTCACCGCATTTCCGATCAGGTTGACCAGGATGCGTATGACGGCTTCGCGGTCGGCCAACACCGTCACCGGCTCATCGGGTTGGTCGAGCGACAGGTGGTGGCCGGCCTTTTGCGCGCCCAGTCGGAACAGATCCACAGTGGCGGCGACCAAGGCGCGCACGTCGAACCGTTCGAACTCCAGCCGCGTCCGGTCCGGGCTCAGGGCATCGACGAGCGCCAACAGATGCCGGGCGGCGGTGAGGACGGTGTCGGCGGCCTGAACATAGACGGGGATGAGCGGTCCCAGCGCCTGATCGCGCATGGCGTCGGCATAGCCAATGATCGCCGTCAGCGGGGTGCGCAGCTCGTGGGCGAGCTCGGCCAGATCGGATGTCGTCGGGGGTGGGGGATGGGTCACGGCGCACCTTATCGCGCGAATGGCGCGCGGTTGCCATCGACAGCGCTCGGGTTTAGGCCGCGCGGATGAACGTCGACGCGCCCGCCAGCCATGACATCAACCACGCGCTTGGCGAGCTTGCCGAAGAGTTCGAGGTGCTGGGCGACTGGGAGGAACGCTATCGGTACGTCATCGATCTCGGGCGCGATCTCGCGCCTTTGGACGACGACGAGCGATCAGACGCCAACAAGGTGCGCGGTTGCGCCAGTCAGGTGTGGCTGGTCACCGACGCGGGGACGGGGAGTCGGCTGCGGTTTCGGGGCGATTCCGACGCTCACATTGTGCGCGGTCTGATCGCTATTCTGATGCGGCTCTATGCCGAGCGAACGCCCGCCGAAATCCTGGGCTTCGACGCCCCGGCCGCCTTTGCGCGCCTGGGCCTGGTCGGCGCCCTGTCCCAACAGCGATCGAACGGACTGGCGTCGATGGTGCAACGCATCCGGCGCGACGCCGACGTGGCCGTTGGCAAATCCTCCGTATGACCGGAAAACCTATTTTCGCTTGACCTTGGCGGCTTGTCGACCACCCTGGCCGAGGCCCATTTGCTTGGCCAGCTCGGAGCGCGCCCGGGCGTAGTTGGGGGCGACCATCGGATAATCCTTGGCGAGGCCCCATTTGGCCCGGTAGTCCTCGGGGCTCATATTGTACTTGGTGCGCAGGTGGCGCTTGAGCGACTTGAACTTGCGACCGTCCTCCAAACAGATGAGGTGGTCCGCGGTGATCGAGCGGCGAACGGGCACCGCAGGTTCCTTCGGCGTCGATTCGACCGCTTCCGCGCCGGTTGAAACGCCGACCAGGGCGCGATGCACGCTCTGGATCAGGGCGGGAAGCTCAGCCGTGGAGATGGTGTTGTTTTCCACGTAGGCGGCGACGATTTCCGCCGTCATCTCGATCAGTTCAACCTTGTCGTCCATGATCATTTCTCTGGTTAGGCGCCGCGCGTCTCTAATCGGCTCGGGCTCTCGATTTTATCACCGACAATCTTAAGGATGTTCGGGCGACAAGACAAGGGCTGCAAGAAATGGCTGTCCAATCAGGATAGGCGTTGCACGAGTGCAGTCGTCCCGCCTGGCGAAGATCAGTAGCCGCCCATCGCTAACTGAAGATCGGCGGTCGCCAGGTCGGCCAGATATCGGGAAGGTCGGTGGAGACCCGATTGGGGTAGTCCGGCGTGCGCTTTTCAAGAAACGCCGCGATTCCTTCCTTGGCGTCGCCAGACGGGCCGCGCGCCTGAATGGCCCGGCTGTCGGCGCGGTGGGCCTGCATGGGATGCT
>JAYUBD010000361.1:0-1659 GCA_043740995.1 Caulobacteraceae bacterium
AACGGCTTGCCGATCTTGCTGAGGCCGAAAAAGGCCGTCATGCCGGTGGTCCCGAGCACCCCCAGGTGAGCCGTCAGCAGGTCCGGCGACTCGACCTTCACCAGCTCCTTGCCTGAGACGACGGCATAGTCCTGCCAGCGCAGCATGCCCTGCACGTGGTCGCCCTCGGCGAATCCCGGCGCGCGGCTCTCCACGACCACGCCGACGCCCGATCCGCGCATGACCTCGCCAATCTCGGTGGGCGCGACATAGCCGCCGATGTTCTCCATCCAGCCCTTCTGGGCCGGGTCGAAGCCGAGGTAGAGCGCCTTCACCAGAACCTCGCCCTCGTCCGGCGTTCCGCGGGGCGCCTCGATCCACTTGAAGTCGTCGTCCTGCAAGGCGCGACCGCTCGGGCGGCCGTTGATCAGCCACTGTCGGTTGGCGGTTATCATGAAACTCTCCCCAAAAGTCAGAGCGGCCCGCCGACGGCCACGCCATTGTGCGCCATCGCCGTCTTCCCAGGCGTCGCGCCGTCAAAAATAGTCTAGCCTCGAGATAAAAAACCAGCAAGATTGCTTTTTTATTTGAAGGAATGGATGATGTCGCGGCTCAAGGGCAAGACTGCGGTGGTGCTGGGCGCGGCCGGCGCCGGGAACATGGGCCAGGTGATCGCACGCCGCTTCGCCGACGAGGGCGCGAAGGTACTGGTGGCCGGCCGCCATGGCGACCCGCTCTCTGAGCTCGCTCGAGAACTCGGCGGTCAATCCGCGACGTGCGACATCACGCGGCGCGACGAGCTTGCGCGATTGGCGCAAGTCGCGCTGGACTGGACCGGCCGGCTCGACGTGGCGGTGAACGCCACCGGCTGGGGTCTTCTCAAACCCTTTTTGGAAACCACCGAGGACGAGCTCGACCGCATGGCGGCGCTGCAGTTCAAGGGCCCGTTCCTCTGGCTACAGGCGATGATTGCCGCAATGGCCCAAGCGGGGCACGGCGGCTCACTGATCCAGATCAGTTCCGCGACCGCCACCATCATGCTCAACGACCACGCCGCCTATATGGGAACCAAGGCCGGCGTTGATCATGTGATCCGCTGCGTAGCGAACGAGTTCGGCGCCCAGGGCATCCGCGCCAACTCCATTTCCCCGGGGCTCACCGCCACGCCGATGACTGCCCAGGCGCAGGTTACTCCGGGCCTCTTCGACGCCTTCGCGGCCAGCTATCCGTTGGGTCGGGTGGGGACATCCGACGACATCGCCGCCGCCGCGGTCTGGCTCGCCTCGGAGGAATGCTTCATGACGGGACAGAACCTGCAGGTGAACGGCGGCCTTACCCTGCGTCGCAACCCGACCCGCGATGAGATCTCCGCCTCAGTCACCCGCGCCATGGCGCAAGCCGCCGGGAGCTGAAGAGCATGAGCGAGACCCCCGATATCCTGCTGATCGATGACCCGGCGCCCTTCGTGCGGCGGCTTACCCTCAACAGGCCGGACAAGCGCAACGCGCTGTCCAATGACTTGCGCGCGCAGGTGTTCGCGGCGCTGGAGGCGGCCGATAGAGATCCGGAAGTGCGGGTGACCATCCTGCGCGGGGCCGGGACCTGCTTCTCGGCCGGCTACGACCTGGCCGGCGGGACGGCCCCGCCCTACCCGTTCCACACCGCCGGTGGGTCTGGCCA
>JAYUBD010000362.1:0-5681 GCA_043740995.1 Caulobacteraceae bacterium
CGCTGCCCCGGCGCGAAGCCGGCGATCTCATAGGCGTCGTCCAGCAGGGCGCCCCTGGCGCGCGCCTGGGCGAAGGCTTCCTGGCGAGGGTTTTGCAAAATCGGCATGGGATGTTTCGAACCGCTGACGGGGGGTTGACAATGGGGTGTGGAAATAATTGCATTATGCAATTTTCCGGGTGGGTGTCAATGCGGCCAAGGGCTAAAGGGTGCGGGCGTTGCGGTCACGGCGGCGCCCGTCCGTTGGTTCAGGGGGGTAGGGCGCGAGGCCCCTTGATGCGCGGCGGGCTGATCAACGCGACCCTACAGCCACGAAGGTCAAGCCCTCGAGCGACCCCGCCTACGGCCTGTGAAGCGTGAGCGAACACCTCATTCCCTCGCCGGAGTTGGGTTTCATTGCGGAGTATGATATCGAGAACATAACAAGAACGTTTAAGGAGCCTTATGATGCTCTCGCGGAAGAAGGCGAACCATGATCTAGTTGCAGCTATCCTAGGTGTCCGCACAGGAAGCCCGATGAGATCCCCAACGACGCCGCAGCACACGCCGGTCGCGGTTGCTGCTCCTGTGGTTCAGCTTGCGCGGGTTCTTGGTGGGGCTGTCCCCTTTAAGGCAGGTAACATCAACGATACCTACCGCGGAGCCATCTGGAATGGTTCCGAAGAGCGGACCGCCATTATCAAGGACCTAGAGCCCCGTGAGCTCGCCAACGAGGTGCTCTGCGCCGCCCTCGGAAAGCACCTCGGGCTACCTGTGCCGCCAACTTACCTTGCTCTCGCCACCGCCGACCGACTCACGACCTCGAAAGGACCTGTCTTGGGAGGTGCAAGACTGGTCCTAGCCAGCGTCGATGTGAATCAGCCACAGGTGGCCATGCTGCTCCAAGGTAACAGCGCGCCTGCGATCCTGGCGAGGCTGGCCGAGTGGTCTCACGTGGGGAGACTATACGGATTCGACGCGCTCGTCGCCAACATCGACCGACACGAGGGCAACCTGTTGTTTTCGGGCGACCGAGAGGTGTGGCTGATCGATCATGGTCACTGCTTCACCGGGCCGAAGTGGAGCGCTAGTGACCTCATACCTTCAGATCGTGCTGTGACAAGTAGGCTTGAGCAGTGGATGACGCCGGCCCTGACGGAGGAGCGAAGGCGTTCCGCTGCGACGGACGCCGCGCGAGTTGAACTGGACGCCAGCGCCCTGGACGTGCGGGCTCTCGCGCTGACCAACCACTTGGCACACCTCCTCAGCGAAGGAGACCTAGACGCTGTTGTAACCTTCGTCGGTGAGCGCATAGCGCACGTGCCCCGGCTCGCTGCCGAGAACCTAAAGATAGGGTTGGTATTATGACGGCGACCGAGCTCAACTTCCCTAAGATCGACAATTTCATACGGGCTAGGTGGGCCCCGGTCTTCCTCTCGCCGGTGCTTGGGTCACCGGAACGGCTCGTGATTGCCGTCGCGGCTGTTTCCGATGCGGCTTTCCATATCGAGGCCGCCAATCAGCTCAAGCGCCTCGAGTGCCTCTACGGGCGGGCCGCCGAGACAGCTTTGTTCGCAGCAGAGGTTGCGCTTAACGAACTGAGTGCGGCGTTGGCTGAATCTGGTGCCCGTGCGCTAAGAGAGGGCGTCGTCGTGTTTTCTGGTGTCACGGTCGGCGAGGTCGTAGAAGGCGAAGCTCGGAGCCCTCAGGAGCTCGCCCGAACTTGGATGCGGGCGCTCTCCTCGCTTTATCGCTACGATGAGCCGGAGCCAGGCCGCGAAATCGTTGTGGACATGGAGGAAGCCGCAGCCGGGATTGCGGATCGGCTTCCTTCGCTCGTTCTCGACCACGTGAAGAAGATCGCTCCGCCCCTTACCAGCTACTTCAGCGACGAGATCCGGTCCTCGCGTCGTCGGCGCGAACACTCCCGCATCGCAGGTATTAGTATTGACTACGGTGGACCGCAATTCGTGGCCAACTTCGCAACGCTTCAAGCCAGCGCTAAGGCGCATGAGCTCGATCGCATTAAGCGGAAGATGTTCGACCTGAAGGTCCGCCGAGACGATGACTATGGCCTTCTCCAGACGCGGCTGCACGAGATGATCATCTTTACGCCGCCGCGCGACAGCCCGCTCATCAACGAAAAGCAGATCGAGCGCCTGGACGAGGCTCTCGAAGAGTTGGGTGCCCAAGCTCAGCGGGAGGAGTTCGGGCTTCAGGCCATGCACGAGGTCTCGGCTATCGGTGAGCGCCTTCTTCAGGCAGAAGCCCAGCACGCATGAGTCAGTTGGCAGAACTTGCTGCACGAGCGTAACAGTGACAGCGGATTCGAGATGTTCGCGCCAACTGATTTTGGAGACCGCACTTGAAGGCACCCACGCCCGATTGGCTATCGACTATCCGCTTATCAGAGGTGGGTGTTGAGGTGCCAAAACCGGCGGCGGTTACGATTTCAGACGCGTCGTTGGAGGTTCGGACGCCGTGGGAGCGCGACCATGATCGGTTGCTCTTTTCCGCGCCAGTTCGAAGAATGGCGGACAAGACGCAGGTCTTCCCGCTCGACAGGAACGACAGCGTCAGGACGAGACTGACGCACAGCCATGAGGTGTCGAATCTTGCGCGATCGATTGGGCTCAATCTGATCCGAGCCCACGGTGATTTGCTCGGTTTCGACAAACGCGCTCGGCAGGCGATCCCGGCGATCCTTGGCGCGGTCGGGCTCGCCCACGACTTAGGTAATCCGCCGTTCGGTCATCAGGGTGAAGTTGCGATCGGCGAGTGGTTTGCCGCCAACAAGTGGATATTCAGTAAGGTCGATAAGACCAAGGGTGCCTCAGACCTCAAGACAAAGATCGCCGACGAACGTGATGAGTTCCTTAAATTCGAGGGCAACGCTCAGACTCTTCGCGTTCTCACCCGACTCCAAGTAACCCGAGACAGCTGGGGTCTCGACCTAACAATGGGCACTCTTGCGGCGCTCATGAAATACACCGTTCCCTGCGGTGGCGTGAAAAAACCTCGCCCGGTGGCTGCCAACAAGAAGTACGGCCACTTCGCGTCCGAAGCCGACCTATTCAAAACTATCTGTCGCCACACTGGTTGCAAACGCGGCGGGCGCCATCCGCTCACTTGGCTTATGGAGGCGTGCGACGACATCGCCTACTCGGTGCTCGACGTGGAGGACAGCATCAAGAAACGGTTGGTATCGTATCACGATTTGGTGGCCGCTATTACGAACGCGGCCCAGGAAAGCGACGCCGATGGCGTGCTCAAGAAGCTTCTTGAGCAAATGAAGGCCGACACGACGGCGGTCGAGCACGGCGACCTAACCTCGAGCGAGAGGAACGACGTTAACACCCAGCTTTTCCGCGTGCGGGCGATAGGCCTGCTCGTCACCGCTGTCGTCGAAACCGTTGGCACGAGATGGAAGGAAATTAGGGACGGCACCGTTACCAAGCCCGTCCTTGAGATTGGGCATGGTGAGTCGCTCGTCAAATGCCTCAAAGATTTCGCCTATCGTCACGGCTACACACATCCAAGTGTGCTTGAGCTTGAGCTAATGGGGCGTGCGGCGATCATGGATCTCATGGACTGGTTCTGGATCGGCATCTCCGATCGCGAGAACGAAGCTCCAGGCAGCCGCCGGCGGACTGCCTTTGCCAACTACATCTACGGCGAAATCTCGGAGAATTACCGGCGCATTTTTGAGAAGCACGTGCCGCGAGATGCTGCCGGCAATCCGCTACCGGTGCGATATAGAGAGATGCGCCTTCTCACAGATATGATTTCAGGTATGACGGACACATACGCGATCGAGACCCACCGCAGGCTAAGGCCGATTTATGCCGACTACTCTCGCCACAAATAGGAACCAGCTTCGTCAGCGACTGGTCCGCTTCTTCGACGCACGGAGGCTTGCCGAACGTCGGAGCCTAGCTGATGTGGTGCTCCCCTTCTTCACTCAGCTCGGGGACGCCGTGATCATTGGCGGCATGCCGCGTGACATAGCGATGAGCGGCTTCCGGGGCTTCCGTTCGGACATCGATCTCGTCCTGCAGCCTGATGATTACGGCAGATACGTTGAAGCGGTCACCTCCGTGGGAGCCGTGCGCAATCGCTTCGGCGGCTACGGCCTCCGCCTAGGCGACTGGAACGTCGACGTGTGGGCACTTGAGGATACTTGGGCGCGTCAGGCCAATCATCGCCGCGTAGACTGTTTCGAGGATCTCTTGGAATGCACCTTCTTCGACAGCGACGCGGTGCTCTATGCGATTAAGACCAGGAGGGTGATCGCTCGTCCCGACTACCTCGAACGTCTGAATAAGGGCGTCCTTGGCATCAACCTTGAGGCGAACCCGAATGAGAAGGGAAGCGCTGTACGCGCCGTCCGTCGTGCAGTGATGTGGAGCTTCCGGTTCTCAGCCCCCCTCGCGAACTATGTCGACGACGCGATTCGCAAATATGGATGGCGAGAGCTCGTACGTCTTGATGCAGACGCGTTCGACCGACCGGTTCTAGGGGGCCTCGACGAGTGCGAACTTAGGGTGCGACTGGCTAACCACGTACTTTTGGATGGCGAGTGGGTAACGAAGCGATTGGTGGAGACGCCAGCGCAGCTTACTTTTGAAAACGAGTTTCAACTTTGGAGGGCAAGGGCAGGCGCGCCTTTTGCCGCGTCCAGCGTTTGTGCCGACATCGCCATCTGAAGCCGCCCGCTTCCCCTTTCACTCCCCCACCCCCCGCAACCCGTCCATCAATATGTCAATCAACCTTCTCGCACTCGCCTCCCACCCCGGATCGGCGTTGCCGTAGGTGAAGCCGACCAGGGCGCGCAGGAGGTCGGCGGGGTCGACGTCGGCGCGGATGTCGCCGGCGGCGGCGGCGCGGGCCACCAGGGCGGTCATGGCGTCGGTGATCTGCGCGCCGGAGGCCGCGTAGAGCGCCGATGCGCCGCCGCCGATCGACCCAAGCGCCGGGGCGATGACCTTCTTGGTGGCGATATAGTCCACGAAAAGCCGCATCCAGGCGTGCAGGGCTTCGCCCGGCGGCAGGGTGGCGATCAGGCGCGTCGCTCCGTCGGCCAGCTGCCGCACCTCGCGCCGGTAGACCGCCTCGACGATGGCGCCGCGGGTCGGGAAGTGGCGATAGAGGGTGCCGATGCCGACGCCGGCGCGCCGCGCGATCTCGTCCAGGCTGACGTCCGGCCCCGCCTGCGCAAAGCCGGCCTTGGCCGCCTCGACCAGTCGCTCGCGATTGCGCGCGGCGTCCGCGCGCGGCTTGCGAAGGGGCGGCGCCTCGACGCTCACAATCTTGTGCTCCTTGCTGACCGGTCCTTGTTATACGGAGGAACCCTCCGTATATAAATCGGAGACATCCTCCGTTTATACCCGCGGCGTGGCTTTGGCAACGTCGATCGGCCTTGGTGAGGGGGACGTCCGGACCATTCCGGTTTAAAATGAACCCGACATAAGGAGACGACCATGGCAGAAAAATTTGGCGCGACATCCACCACCGACGAGGTGCTCGCGGGCGTGGACCTCAGCGGCAAGCGCATATTGGTGACCGGCGTTTCGGCCGGCCTCGGCGTCGAGACCGCGCGGGCGCTGGCGGCGCACGGCGCGCGGGTGGTCGGCGCGGCGCGGGATCTGACCAAGGCGCACGCGGCCACCGAGGTGGTGCGCGCCCAGGCGGCGGGCGGCGGCG
>JAYUBD010000363.1:0-1655 GCA_043740995.1 Caulobacteraceae bacterium
GCCAGCAGCAGGGGGTAGAACAGCGCCAGAAGCGCCAGACTGGGAATGGTCTGGATCAGGCTGGCGACGAACAGGCTCGGCCAGCGCACGCGGGCGCTGCGGCTGGCGGCGACGGCGAGCGGAAGGCTGACCAACAGGCCCAGCAGCAGGGCGCACAGGCTGAGGAGCACGTGCTGGCTCAAATAGTTGGGGAGCAGCGCCCAGGCTGCGGCGAGCTGTTCATCCATGGTCGCGCCCCTCCGCGGCAACCGCCCCCAAGGCCAGAGCCTCAACCCGCGCGGCCTGCCGTCGCGGCGTTTCCATCAGCGCGCGCACGGTGGGGTCGGCCTGGTCCGACAGCAAGTCGCCCGGCGTCCCGTCGGCCACGATGGCGCCAGCCTCCATCACAATGATCCGGTCGGCCAGGAGCAGCGCTTCCATGACGTCATGGGTGACCATCACCGTGGTCAGGTCGAGACGCTCATGCAGGGCGCGGTAGTCGCGGCCCAGCGCATCGCGGGTGACCGGGTCAAGCGCGCCGAACGGTTCGTCCATCAGCATGATGGCGGGACCCGCCGCCAGCGCCCGGGCAACCCCGACCCTCTGCCTTTGCCCGCCCGACAGGGCCGATGGGGTCCGTTCGCCGGTCTCCGGCGGCAGTGCTACCAGGCTCAGTAGCTCGGCCACCCGTTCGGCGATGCGGCGCTGGTCCCACCCGGCCAAACGCGGCCCGGCGGCGATATTCTCCGCCACCGACATATGTGGAAAAAGTCCGATCTCCTGAAACACGTAGCCAATCCGCCGCCGCAGGCGCCAAAGCGGTTCCGCGCCGACGCGCGCGTCTTCGACGACCACCGCGCCCGAATCGGGGGTGACCAATCCATTGATCATTTTCAGCGTCGTCGTCTTACCGCAGCCGGACCCGCCCAGCAGCGCGACAAACTCACCCTTGCCGATACGAAGCGACAGCGGCCCCACGGCGCGTCGCCCGTCCCAAACCTTGGAGACACCTTCCAATGCAATCATGCGCTTGGCGTATCATTCGAAAAGGCCGGCGGCGAGGGGCGCCGTCCGAGGAGTCGTCTAGGCCCGCCGGCCCTTGGCGACCCGCTCGGCGCCCAGGGCGGAAAGGGCGGTGTGTAGGATGCCATCGGCGTCGAGACCCGCCGCGGCGTACATGGCGTCGGGTTTGTCGTGTTCCTGGAAGATATCCGGGAGGGTCAGGGTCCGGATTTTGAGGCCGTTATCCAGGGCGCCGTGTTCGGCCAGGGCGTGCAGCACAAAGGCCCCGAAACCACCAACCGCGCCTTCCTCGACGGTGATCAGCACCTCATGCTCCCGGGCCAGTCTGAGGATCAGGTCGATGTCCAGCGGCTTGGCGAAACGGGCGTCGGCCACCGTGGTCGAAAAGCCGCGCGCCCCCAGCAGGTCGGCCGCCTTAAGACTATCGGCAAGACGCGTCCCGAACGACAGGATCGCCACGGCGGTCCCTTCGCGCACAATCCGGCCACGACCGATCTCCAGCACCTCGGCGATCAACGGCATCGGCACACCGACCCCGTCGCCGCGCGGGAAACGAAAGGCGCTCGGTCGATCATCAATCGCCGTCGCCGTGGCGATCATATGGGCCAGCTCCGCCTCATCAGCAGGCCCCATAATCACGAAACCGGGCAATT
>JAYUBD010000364.1:0-1652 GCA_043740995.1 Caulobacteraceae bacterium
GGGGTCCTCCTGGATATGTGGTTGGCCCCTATCTGATGGACGGGCGATTGAGCGGGCCCGACCTTCGCGGCGCCATCGCGGCGGCGCGGCGTGAACGGTTGAGCGCCACCCCTCGCATCGATGGGCCAAGCGTGGCCTTATAGACTTCAGGACAAGGAGAGCGTGATGACCGACGCCGACGACCGGACCCTGGCATCCAAGGACCCAGTATGCGGCATGACGGTTGATCCAGCCACGTCGCCCCATAAAACCAGCCATGACGGACATGATTACGCTTTCTGTTCCGCTGGCTGCCGGACGAAATTCGTGGCCGATCCTGAGCACTATCTCACGCCCAAGGCCACCGAGTCTGAGCCGACCGTGGTCCCGGGGGCCATCTACACCTGTCCCATGCATCCAGAGATCCATCAGATTGGTCCGGGTTCGTGCCCCATTTGCGGCATGGCGCTGGAACCGGAGACGATCACCGCCGACAGTGGTCCCAACCCGGAGCTGGCCGATATGAGCCGCCGCTTCTGGATCGGCGTCGCGCTTGCCATACCCGTGTTTGTGCTGGAGATGGGCAGCCACCTTCCCGGGATGATGATGCTGGTGAGCCCGGAGGTGTCCAACTGGATTCAGTTCGCGCTTGCCACACCCGTAGTGCTGTGGGCCGGCTGGCCCTTCTTCCAGCGCGGCTGGACGTCGCTGACCACCCGCCGGCTCAATATGTTCACCCTCATCGCAATGGGAGTCGGCGTCGCGTGGGTCTATAGTGTTGTTGCGGTGTTGGCGCCCGGCCTCTTCCCCAACGCCTTCCGCGACGCATCGGGCGCCGTGCCGGTCTACTTTGAGGCGGCGGCTGTCATCACGGTCCTGGTGCTGCTGGGCCAAGTCCTGGAGCTTCGGGCGCGGGAGCAGACCTCCGGCGCCATCAAGGCGCTCCTCAACCTCGCGCCGAAGACCGCGCGTCGAGTGCGCGACGACGGGACGGACGAGGAGGTAACGCTTGATCAGATCCAAGTTGGAGACAGGCTGCGCGTGCGCCCCGGCGAAAAGGTGCCGGTGGACGGCGAATTGATCGAGGGGCGCGCGTCGGTCGACGAGTCTCTCGTCACCGGCGAATCCATGCCGGTGACCAAGGAAGCCGGCGCCAAGGCGATCGCCGGTTCGCTGAACAAGACCGGTTCTTTCATCATACGGGCACAGAAGGTGGGCGCCGACACCTTGTTGTCGCGCATCGTCCAGATGGTAGCCGAGGCCCAGAGGAGCCGGGCTCCGATCCAACGACTGGCCGACCAGGTCGCCGGCTGGTTCGTGCCGGCGGTAATCGCGGTGGCAGTCGTCGCCGGCCTGATTTGGGCGATCGTCGGACCCGAGCCTCGAATGGCCTACGCCCTTGTCGCGGCCGTTTCGGTGTTGATCATCGCCTGTCCCTGCGCGCTGGGCCTGGCAACGCCCATGTCGATCATGGTCGGCGTCGGTCGCGGCGCCCACGTCGGCGTGCTGATTAAGAACGCCGAAGCCCTTGAGCGCTTCGAGAAGATCGACACGCTGGTGATTGACAAGACCGGCACCCTAACCGAGGGCCGTCCGGCCGTAACGACTATGAAGTCCGTTCTCGGACAGAACGACTCGGAGTTGCTGCGACTGGCGGCAAGCCTGGCGCGCGG
>JAYUBD010000365.1:0-5650 GCA_043740995.1 Caulobacteraceae bacterium
GGCAAAGTTCCGCGTCGTCGATCAGCGCCTTGCGCGCCGCCTTGGCGAACCAGGCGGTCTTGAAGGTCCGCGCGGTTTGCTCAGCATCGGTCATCGCAAGGGCATATAGCACTTAGTGCTATTTAACGCAAGGCGATGGGCGCGTCCCCAACGGGACCGCGCTCTATCTCCGCTGCGCTCCGACCGAGCCGCCCTTGGCGTCTCGTCCCTGCCCGGCGACGATCGCTCGCGCGGGCGGGCTTGAGGTCCGCATGAGGCCGTCGGCGTCGCCGGCGATGATCTCCGTCTAGGAGGGAAAAGGGCGCGCCGCCCCCTCTCCCCCGAAAAGGCAATCGGCCGGGGCCGTGGCTCGGCTGCGCCTGCGCCCGCACCACCCAGACCGATTCCCGCCGCCCCCTCGCTCCCGGCTGTTCGCCGCGACGGCAGGGCCGATGGCAGAGGCCATCGCCCTGCGGCGATGTGAAGGAAAAGATGAGACGATCCACGATAACCGGGAAAGCTGGCTGACGGGAAAGCCGGCTGAATGGGGTGGCGGCGGGCATGGCGCCACTGTTCGAGGCGTTGGGCGCTCCCCTCCCGAGCGGGTGCGGATGGCGATCAGCTTTACAAGCGCGGGCCGTAGGAGCCGGGCGATCGGCGAGTGCTGGGATAACCGGCGCAGCGCGGACGGGCACTTTGAAATCTTCATCCGGCCGGACCTGGCCCACGCGCCCGACGCCATGTCGGCGCAGATCGCCGCGATCCTGGCGCGCGAGCTGGTCCACGCGGCCGTGGGCATCAAGACGGAGCATGGGAAGTCGTTTACACCGATCGTGCTCGGCTCGTCCTGGTCGGGCCGATGCGCACCACCACATCGGGCGACGCGTTCCTTGCCGCAGCGGCCTGATCCTAGCGGCGGGTCCCCTCCCCCACGCTAGCCCCCACGCTCGCCTCGACACCGGCGGGCCGACGACCGCGCCCCATAAGCAGGCGGCGCGGATGCTCAAGTGCGAGTGCCAAGCGCGCGGCTACACCGTCAGTTGGCGTCCGGCGCCCCGCCCGCAATCGCCCGAACGGTCGGCGAGCTCCGGGCGCGCGCCCTGGCAATCGGCGATGTTCGCGAGAAGGTCGCGACCGCGTGTCGCGCCGCCGAGGAAGAACAAAAGGCGGATGATGCCGGAAAAATCCGCCAGGCGAGGCTGCTGGCCATCGCCCGGCGAGGTGAAGGCGTCTGGCGCGATGTCGAAGCGGAGATCGATCGATCCAACCCAACGGCGTACGACCGCGCCGCCGGGCTTCTGGTTGAATTGCGGGCTGTCGCGGCGGATCGGAACGCGATGGCGGCGTTTGAAAAACGCCCGACCGCGATCCGGGTCCGGCATGCCCGCAAAGCGCAGTTCGTGGAGCGCTTGGCGGGGGCTTGGGAACAGCGGCGGATAGCGGTTGGATGCAGCGAGCATCACGAATGCGTTGCACCCAAACGACAGCCTCCGTGGAGATCCGTGGTCACAGATCATGGCGGTCGAAACGGGCGTGCTGACCAGTCGCACCCTTCGAATTTGGCAACCGAGAAGCAGCGCGTCTGCCCAAGGCGGTGGCGTTCGGGCGCGCAGGTCGAGTTTACCATTCTGCGTTCAGGCGAAGTCCTGAGGATCTCTCCCACGCGCGCCAGCGGCGCTGCGGCGTCCTGGTCACCATGAACCCTGGCGATTTTCGTTATGTCGCATCGTTGAAACTCAGGGTTTGATCGGCGGCCGATACCGCGCAACATTGATCTCCGTCCAGGAGACCCCTCGTGCGATTGTCCATGCTCGCCCTAAGCCTTGTCGCCTTGCTGGCTCCGAGTGGCATCGCCGCCGGCGATCGCTCCGCGTCGGCGGTGGGGTATGTCTGCTCCGCCGAGCACGGCGCGGCGCCGGTGGGCAGCGCGCGGCGGCTGGTGATGGTCGCGGGGGTAGGCACGGGCGGTTTTCCAATCGCGACGGCCAGGCCGGAGGCACAGGCCTGGTTCGACTATGGGATGCGGCTTGCCCACGCGTTTTATCATGAGGACGCCAAGCTGGCGTTCAAGCGGTCGCGGCTGATCGATCCGGACTGCGCCATGTGCGCCTGGGGCGAGGCCTGGGCGGATGGGCCGACGATAAATTATGACGTCCGCGCCGCGGACCGCAAGACCGCCGGCGTCATCGTCGCGCAGGCCGCGGCCCTGTCGGCGCGCGAGTCGCCGAAGAACCGGTTCCTGATCGGAGCGCTGAAACTGCGCTATGCGGCGGGCGCCGGCGCGGCGGCGGATGTCACGTTCGCCAAGGCCATGGACGCTTTGTCCCGGCTCTATCCCGACGATGACGAAATCGCGGTCATGACCTCCGATGCCTGGCTGATGCTGGAACAACAGCACGACGATCCCCAAGGAGTCACCCGGTCGGTGTCGGTGCTGGAGCCGGTTCTACGGCGACACCCGGACAATACAGCTGCGATCCACTTCTATATCCACGCGACCGAGGTGGCCGACCACCCGGCTTCCGCCCTGCCCTATGCCGACCGCCTGGGTGCCTTGGCGCCGGGCGCCAGCCATCTGGTCCACATGGCCTCGCACACGTTTTTCCGGGCGGGGCGGTACGAGGACGCGGGCGTGGCCAATGCCAAGGCGATCGCGGTCGATGCCGCCTATCTGCGCATCGCGCATGACTCCACGCCGCAGGGCAAGATCGCGTACCATCATCACAATCTGCGTTTTGGCCTGGCCGGTGCGACGGCGGCCGGAGACGGCCCTCTGGCGCTGCGGCTCGCCGACCATGTGCGCTACGCTTTTCCAGCCGATGTGGCCCGTGAAGGCGGATCGCAGATCTCCGCCGGTTCCGCGGATATAGCCTATGGCCGGTTTGCGCCGGACCGCGCGCTGGCCCTGCCCGATCCCGGCGCGGCGGCGCCCTATGCGGCGGCCCTGCGCCACTACGCCCGGGGCGAGGCCTTGGCCGCGCGGGGCGATGTGGCGGGCGTGAAAGCGGAGGCTTCGGCGATCGAGGCCGAAAAGGGCGCTGCGGATGCGACGCCCGTCTGGTTCCACACCAGCGCCGCGGCCGTGGTGCGCATCGCCGCCCTGACCTTGCGGGGTCGCGCCGCCATGCTTCAAGGCGATCCTGGCGCGGCGGCGAAATTCTATGCCGCGGCCGCGACGATCCAGGATGCCGATCTGTCGTTCAAGGGCGCCTATGATCCACCGCCCTGGTGGTATCCGGAGCGCCGCAGTCTGGCGGCGGCTCTGCTGGCCGCGGGATTGCCGGCGAAAGCGGTGATCGAGGCCCGGCGGGCGTTGACGACCTGGCCGCACGAACCGCTGACCCTACAGGTGCTGGGTCAGGCTGAACGGGCGGCCCGCCACGGCGCGGTGGACCGGCGTGATCTTGCGGAAGCGAAGTGGGGTTGGCGCGGCGAATCGGTGAGCTTGGCCAGGATGTGAGGCGTCGGGGCCGCCCGACCGGTGGATTTGGATAGCGCGCCTGGCGTTCGGGTCGATCCGGCCCCGCCGGAGATCATGATGCCGCGCCCTTGATGTTGCGCCAGGTTCGGCGGCGCGATCAGCGCCGCCTGGACTTCGAGGACAAAGTCAGGCCTGGCGGCGGCCCGGACGCCGGGGCGACCCGGGAAATTCTCATTCAGCGGATCGCCGGGTTCGATCCCTGGCGAACCTACGATAGCGGAGCAGACGTTGCTCAACGCTGGAAATGGGGGCCATGGCGGTGTGGGTTAAATTGCTGTAACGTCGCCGGGGCTTTTGCCAGTGTGAGTACCAATGGATCGCTTTTCAGTTCACTTGCCCGCACGGTCGGACTTTGTGATGCGAGGGGCCCGCGGGTGCGGCGCTTGGCTTCGGGCCCGGGGTTGAGCGGACCGTCGGGTTCATTGCGGGCTCGGTTCATGTCCAGAGTCAAAGCCGACCGTGGATTGCGTCGGTCGTCGTCCCCCGAACCCGCGTCGACCCAAGGCGCGGGGCGGCGACGGCTTTGGATCGAGTGGTTCGCCATGGTCGTCGTTTCAACCGCTTTGCTGGTAGGGCTGGTCTCCACGGGTGCGACAACGCGGATCGACAACGCGGTGTACGACCTCAGCCTGCGGCTGAATCAACATCCGCCCCGGCGCGACATCGTGATTGTCGCCATCGACCCGGCAAGCCTGGAACAGTTGGGACAATGGCCCTGGCCTCGCCGCGCGGAAGCCGACCTGATCAACGCCATCGCCCGTGACGGCCCCAGGGGGCTGGCCTGTTATTTCCTGTTCCTGTTTCACTCCACGCCCGCCGACGATCAGGCCGTCCACGACGCCATGATCCGCGCCCGGACCTTCGTGCCTCTGCCCCGCCGGCCGGCAACGGGGGGGCGGGACGGCAGCGTGATGCGGCCGATCCCGCAAATCGCTTCGGCAGTGGCCGGCATGGGCTGGGGCGACCAAAAGGCCGACGAGGACGGCATTGTACGGCGCACTTCGCTGTTCGAGGGCGTGGGCGGCAAGTCCATCGCCCGCGTGGTGGTGCAGATGGCGCGGATGGACGGGCGTGGGACCCGGGTCGCCGGGACAGCCTCGCGGAGCGCGGATATCCTGATTCCCTATGCCGGCCCGACCGGCGCCTTCGCCACCGTCTCGGCCATCGCGGTGCTTGAGGGCCGCATCCCGCGGCATTTCTTCCATGACAAGTTCGTGCTGGTCGGGGCCACCGCGCCCGACCTGTTGGACAACTACCCGACCCCCACCTCGCCGGCGATGTCGAACGTGGAAGTCGACGCCAACCTGCTCGACAGCCTGTTGAGCGGCGGCGCCATCGTCCCGGCTTCACGCGCGACGACGCTGGTCGTCTCTTTGGGCCTGCTGTGGCTGCTGCTCATCGCGCTGGTCCGCCTGCCGCCACGCGACAACCTGTGGCTGGCGGCGGCGATGAGCGCCCTGCCTCTGGCGGCCTCGGTGTTCGGCGTGTGGATGCTGGCCGTTTGGCTGCCGCCCACCCCTTATCTGGCCACGCTGGCGATCATCATCCCCTATTGGGGCTGGCGGCGTCTGCAGGCGGCCAGCGCCTATTTTGCCGGGGAACTGCGCGCGCTGGAGCGCCATCTGGGCGGGGCGGTTCTGGCCGAGTCGAGATCCACCGCGATGGTGGGCGGTGACGTCGTGCACCAACAGATGAGCCTGCTCGAGGAGGCGAAGCGGCGCATTTCTGATCTCCGGCGCTTCGTCGCCGACATCCTCGCCAACTTTCCAGACCCGGTGCTGGTGGTCGATCGGGAGGGAAACGTGCTGACGGTCAACCAGGCGGCCAGTGAATTTGGCCGCCGCATCGGCGTTTCGGCGGCGCCCGGCGCTCCCGTGCAGGCGATCCTTTCGAAAATCACGCCGTTCGATTCCACCGCGCCGCGGATGTGGCCGCCGCCCCCGGAGCCCGCCGCCGCGCGCGGGTCATCGGCTCTGTCGTCGCCGCTCACCGGCGAAGATCCTCACGGTCGGGCCTATGAGCTACGGCTGACGCCAACCCGTAGCGCCGACGACGAGGCGACCGGCTGGATCGTGCATCTGGCCGACATCACCCTGCGCATCGCCGCCCTGCGAGAACGCGAAACCGCCATGGTGCATCGCGAGGAAGCCTTACAGTTGCTGTCACACGACATGCGCGCGCCGCAGGCGG
>JAYUBD010000366.1:0-1643 GCA_043740995.1 Caulobacteraceae bacterium
GCCGCCTGACCGGCGGTGATTCCCTCAAGCCAAAAGGGCGGCGCGGCGACGCGCCGCCCTTTTCCTTGCCCCCGCGGCCCTATCCGGGACCTGGCAGGCCTGGCAGAGGGGCGGCCGCCGCCGCGTCGAGATAGCGGGCGGCCGTTGGCGACAGGGTCGCGGACAGCTCCAACAGCAGCGGGTTGCCGGTCGGAATCTCCAGGCCGGTAATGTCGGCGTCCGATATGTTGAACAGATGTTTCATGATGGCCCGCAGGGAATTGCCATGTGCGGCGACCAGCAGGGTTTCGCCGGCGGCGGCGCGCGGCGCGATTTCGGCGTTCCAATAGGGCAATACCCGCTGCAGCGTGGTCTTTAGACTTTCACTGGCCGGTGGCGTGATCCCGGCATACCGACGGTCCTTCGAAAAATCATGCGCCGAGCCGGGCGCCAGCGGCGGTGGCGCCACATCATATGACCGCCGCCAGATCCTGACCTGTTCGACGCCGTGGATTGCCTCGGTCGGCCCATGCTCCAGGCCCGTGAGACCGCCATAGTGCCGCTCGTTCAACCGCCAGTCCTTGATCACCGGAATCCACAACTGGTCGGCGGCGGCCAAAGCAAGACAGGCGGTGCGGATGGCGCGGGTCAGGACCGAGACGAAGGCCCGATCGAACCGCAACCCCTCGGCCTTGACCAGGGCGCCGGCCTGACGGGCCTGCTCGACGCCGACCGCCGTGAGATCGACATCCACCCAGCCAGTGAAACGCTTCTGAATATTCCAGGCGCTTTGCCCGTGGCGCAGTAGAACAAGCCTGGTCATGATACTCCTGTCGTCCTTGCGAGGCGCGGGCGCCGCCTCGGCGGGTCACGGGCTAGGGCGCGGGGCGGGGGCCGTCAAGCCGCGCGGGGCGCGGCGGTCAGGTCGGGGTTGGCGATACGGTCGGCGCCCGGCTATAGCGTTGCAATTCATGGGCGACCGCTTCCTCCTGCCGTTGTTGGCATTGATCGCCCTGGGGCTGGTCGCCTGGGCCTTGGTGTGGCCGCAGGGGATCGGCGCGCCTTCACCGCCGCCCTTCGGACGTCCCATCGCTTCGCCGATCGCGGCGGCGGCGATCCATGGTCAGACGCAGGCGCTTGATCCCTAACGATACTTCACTCCGTCCATGAGGCAGCATGTTCCCCAAACCGCGAAATGATCTGACGCCGAACACGGCGGACTACGAGAACACGCCCCTGATCACGCCGGCGGGATTTCGCGAATATGATGCGCGCTGGCAGTTGGGGTCCGAGATCAACCTGCTGGGCGTCCAGGCGCTCGGCCTGGGACTGGGCGGCTATTTCCATGAACGTGGCGAGCGGCGCGTCGTCGTCGGTCACGATTTCCGCGCCTATTCCCTGTCGGTGAAACAGGCCCTGACCCTGGGCCTGGTCAGCGCCGGCTGCGAGGTGCTCGACATTGGCCTGGCCTTGTCGCCCACCGCCTATTTCGCGCAGTTCGACCTGGCCGCTCCGTGCGTGGCGATGGTCACCGCCAGTCACAACGAGAACGGTTGGACCGGAGTCAAAATGGGCGCCGCGCCGCCGCTGACCTTCGGACCCGAGGAAATGGGCCGCCTGAAAGAGATTGTTCTCGCCGGAGCCTTCGAGGAAAGACCGGGCGG
>JAYUBD010000367.1:0-1643 GCA_043740995.1 Caulobacteraceae bacterium
CACCCCACCGCGGCCGAGGAGTTGGTGACCATGCGCGACCCCTATGTCGCCCCCGGTCTGGCGATGACCGGATGAGGATCGGGTTTTGCCTTTGGGGGCCGGCTAAGATAAAATCGCCGCCCTTTCCGCACTGTAGTCCAGGGGCTTTTTGGCCATGACCGATCGTTGGGCGCCGTCCTCCTGGAGAGGCCGGCCCGCCAGACATATTCCCGAGGATTATGGCGACCCCGCCGCCCTGACCGGGGTCGAGGCCGAACTGCGCCGGATGCCGCCCCTGGTGTTCGCCGGCGAGGCGCGGCGGCTCAAAGCCCTGCTGGGCGATGTCGCCGCCGGCAAGGCGTTTTTGCTGCAGGGCGGCGATTGCGCCGAGAGCTTCAAGGAGTTTTCGGCGGACAATATCCGCGACATGTTCCGCCTGATTCTGCAGATGGCGCTGATCCTCACCTTCGCGGGGGGCAAACCGGTGGTGAAGGTCGGCCGAATGGCCGGTCAGTTCGCCAAGCCGAGATCCTCGGCGACGGAGACTCAAGGGACGGTCACCCTGCCGTCCTATCGCGGCGACAATATCAACGGCATGGAGTTCGACGCCGAGGCCCGCCGGCCGGACCCCGAGCGGCTGCTGAAAGCCTATGGCCAGTCGGCCTCGACCCTGAACCTGCTGCGCGCCTTCGCGGGCGGCGGCTATGCCGATCTGCACAATATGCACCGCTGGGTGCTGGGCTTTGTCGAAGGCAGTCCGCAAGGCGCTCGCTATCGCGAATTGTCGGACAAACTCTCGGAAGCCCTGGATTTCATGGCGGCGGTCGGCGTGAATCCCGAGAGCTTCCCGGCCATGCGGCAGGTGGAGTTTTTCACCGCCCATGAGGCCTTGTTGCTCGGTTATGAGGAGGCCCTGACCCGGGTCGATTCGACCAGCGGCGATTGGTATGATGTCTCGGCGCACCTGCTGTGGATCGGCGAGCGAACCCGCCAAGTGGACGGCGCCCACATTGAGTTCATGCGCGGAATCAACAACCCGATCGGCCTCAAGGTCGGCCCGACCCTGGAGCCGGACGAGCTGCTGCGGCTGATCGATGTGCTGAACCCGGCCGACGAGGCGGGCCGCCTGACCCTGTATGGCCGGTTCGGCTCCGACAAGATCGGCGCCCGGCTACCCTTGCTGATGGATGCCACCCGGCGGGCCGGGCGCCAGGTGGTGTGGGCGATCGATCCCATGCACGGCAATACGCTGACCGCCAATAATGGTTATAAAACAAGGCCGTTTGATCGGATCCTGTCCGAGGTGCGCAGCTTCATCGAGATCGCCGAGGCCGAGGGGGTGCATCCGGGCGGCGTGCATCTGGAGATGACCGGCCAGAACGTCACCGAATGCCTGGGCGGCGCGCGGGCGCTCAGCGAGGGCGAACTGGCGGACCGCTATCACACCCATTGCGATCCGCGGCTGAACGGCGAACAGGCTTTGGAGCTGGCCTTCCTGGTGGCGGAAAAGCTGAAATCGGAACGCCTGAGCGCTCAGAAACAGGCGGCTGAATAGGCGAGGGGGCGATGCAGGGGTTCGCGGTCTTTGGCACCGCCATCGGCGAGTTCGCGATCACCTGGAGCGGGCGAGGGGTGGTCGGCGTCGAATGGCCGCGCGCGGCGGG
>JAYUBD010000368.1:0-1641 GCA_043740995.1 Caulobacteraceae bacterium
ATCTGCTGCGACGCGGCGAACCAGAGCACGAACGGCAGGATCATGAAGTAGACCATCGCGGCGCCCAGCCCGAAGAGCACCGGCGAGGCGATCAGAAACGGCAGGAAGGCGCGGCGCTCGCGCTTGTAGAGGCCAGGCGCGACGAAAGCGTAGATCTGCTGGGCCAGGACCGGGAACGTCAGGGCGACACCGCCCAAGGCCGAGAGTTTGACCTTGGTGAAGAAGAATTCCAGCGGGGCGGTGAAGACGAGGTGGGTGACGTTGCCGGGGGCCGGCGGGGCGTCCCGCAGCCCGGCCAACACCAGGAACATGTTCTTCGCGCCGGTGAGCGCACCCACGACATCGAAGGGCCCGCCGCCCTTGGCCTCCTGAGCGCGAACGGCCAGCAGCCCGGAGGCCACGTTGAAGGGATGCAGCAGCAGCGTGAAGATCTGGGTCGAAAAGACGAAGCAGACGATAGAGCCGATGAACAGCGCGGTTACGCAGATGATCAGGCGCTTGCGCAGTTCGACCAGGTGATCCAGCAGCGGCGCGCGGGAGGCCTCGATCTCGTCGTCGGGGGCGTCGCTCATGCGTCGGTCTTCGCGGATTTGCGGGCGCGGGTGGCCGGCTTGGCGGCCGGTCTCGAGGCATTTTGCTTAGGTAAGGGCGGGGGCTTGGCCGCGCGAATCTTTCGCGTGACCGGTTTGGCGGCGGGCGCCTCGGCGGCGAGTTTCTTGGCCCGCGGCTTGCGGACCTTGGCCAGCGGCTGCATCTCGACGGCGGTCTCGGCCTGCGCGTAGGGGTAGCTCACCGGCTGGTTCAGCTGGACCCCGACGTCGGTGAGGCCCTGGCTGATGTCATCGAAGGTCTGGGTCATCTCGGTCGAGCCGGCGACATCGCCGAACTGACCCTTGCGCATGGCCTCGACCTCCTTGCGCAACTCGTCGAGCTCGGACTGTCGGGCCATCTCGTCGAAGCTGGCGCGGAACTCCGCGGCCATGGCGCGCACCCGGGCCATGAACTGGCCGAGCTTGCGCAACAGGACCGGCAGGTCCTTGGGACCGACGACGATCAACGCCACGATCCCGGCGAGCATGAATTCTAGGAGACGACCTTCAGGAAACATGGCCGTGCCTTAGCGTGGTTTCAGGCGCAGTGGAAACGGGCCACTAAGCGTGCCTCACTAATCGGTCTCACGCCTTGGTCTTGGCGTCGGTCCGTGAGCTAGTCTTGGCGGCGGTCTTCGACAGCGGTTTGGGGGCGACCGGCTCTTCCTCGTGCGCCTCTTGCTCGCCCTTGAGACCCTCTCGGAAGGCGCGGATACCCTTCGCGGTGTCGCCCATCATTCCGGATATTTTGCCCCTGCCTCCGAACAGCAGAAGGATCACAACCGCCGCGAGGATCCAGTGGATCGGTTGCCCGAAACCCATATCGAAACTCCTAGTCGTCGCACCGCCGCGACATGCTCTCGCGGCTATATAGTCCGTCTGCGTGCGCCGCGCCACGCGACAATCCGGTGCAGCTACCCGGTTTCCTCGCCGAGGTAGTCGGTATGGAATTCCGGGGCGTCGCCGGCGTCCAGCGGATCCTCGTCGGGCGACAGCGCGCCAGGGTCGGGCACGGCGAAATCGGCCGGCAGGTCCAGCGACAAGAGGCCGG
>JAYUBD010000369.1:0-1638 GCA_043740995.1 Caulobacteraceae bacterium
ATTTTTGGGGAGGGAGGCTGTCGCAAATTGGCGGCGCCCCCTGGAACCCCGCCCGGCTTGGGCCTAAACCCCGGCAATCAAACGAAAACCAAGAGGAAACCTACCAATGGCTGATGGCGCCACAAAATCCGGATCGGGCTTTGGCCTGAATCCCACCGACGATCTGCACGATCTGAGGATGTCGGAAGCGGCGATGCCGCTGCTCGAAAACGTCAAGCGGTTCATCACCGAGACCGTCAACCCGATGTCGGTGGAGTTCCACCGATTGGGCGAAGGCCGGGCCGACCGCTGGAGCTACGCGCCCGGCCAATTGGAGGCCCTGGGCGCGGCGAAGGACAAGGCCAAGCAGGAAGGCCTGTGGAACTTCTTCCTGCCCGACGCCGAGACCGGCGTGGGCCTCAAAAACCTCGACTACGCCTATATTGCCGTCGAACTGGGCAAGAACCCGTTGGCCTCGGAGAGCATGAATTGCTCGGCCCCCGACACCGGCAATATGGAAGTGCTCGAGCGGGTCGGCACGCCGGCTCAGAAGGAAAAGTGGCTGAAGCCGCTCTTGAACGGCGACATCCGCTCCGCCTTCGCCATGACCGAGCCCGATCGCGCCTCCTCCGACGCCAAGAACATCGGCATGACCGCCGTGCTCGAAGGTGACGAATGGGTGATGAATGGCGACAAGTTCTACATCTCCGGGGCCGGCGACCCGCGCTGCAAGATCATGATCACCATGGTGAAGACCAGTCCCGACGCGCCGCCGCATCGCCAGCAATCGCAAATCCTGGTCCCCATCGACACCCCAGGAGTGAATATCCTGGGCCCCATGCATGTATTTGGCGAGGACGACGCGCCGCACGGCCACATGCACATCCGCTTCGACAATGTGCGCGTGCCAAAGGAAAACATGCTGCTCGGCGAAGGCCGCGGCTTCGAGATTTCCCAGGTTCGCCTGGGTCCCGGTCGCATCCATCACTGCATGCGCTCGATTGGTCAGGCCGAACGCGCCCTTGATCTGATGGTCACCCGGGGCCTGTCCCGCGAAGCCTTCGGCAAGAAGCTGGTCTGGCTCGGCGGCAATGTGGAGATCATCTCCCGCGCCCGCATTGAGATCGAGGCCATGCGCCTGATGGTGCTCAAGGCAGCCCGGGCCATGGACGTGCTCGGCAATCGTGAGGCCCGCATCTGGGTGCACATGGTCAAGGCCATGGTGCCGGAGAAGGTCTGCAACATCATCGACCAGGCCATCCAGATGCATGGCGCCACCGGCGTCTCGCAGTGGTCGCCGCTGTCGCGGATGTATGCCGGCCAACGCACCCTGCGAATCGCCGACGGCCCGGACGCCGTTCACCATCTGGTGGTCGGCCGCAATGAAGTACGCCAGTACGAGAGCGGCGCCGAGGACGTGACGTCCGCGGCGGTTTGGCGCAGCTAGGCCGGATCAAGACAACCGGAACGGACTGGACCCAGGGTGGAAGCGCCCTGGGTCTTTTCCTGTTGGGTTCCGTTACCCTGACCAGGCGCATAAAAACCCTTGTGCGGAGCGGCGGATCGAATCATACATCGCGCAATAAGAAATGCGATCGCTCCAACGAGGGCGTCGAAATCACTGGTGGGAGGGAACAAACCAAATGACGCGCAAAATCC
>JAYUBD010000370.1:0-1635 GCA_043740995.1 Caulobacteraceae bacterium
GGTCTGGATGGCCGGATTGAGCGTAGGTCGCCGGCTTTGACTGGCGAGCGCGACGTCAACAATTCAGTTGCCGGTAAACCGAGGCGGTCGCTTCTCGAAAAACGCCGTCACCGCCTCGCGATAGTCCTCCGACAGGGTGGCCAGCAGCCATTGGTCGCCATCCATGTGCATCACCGCCTGGTCGAGAGCGCCGACCGTCTGGTTGATGCCGCGCTTGATCATCTGCACGGCCATTGGCGGAAGGGCGGCGTATTCCTCGGCCCAGGCCTGGGCGCGGGCGCCCAGTTCGCCGGTCGGGGCAATTTCGTCCAGGAAACCCCAACGCTCCAATGTCGCGGCGTCGAACAGGGCGCCGGTCATGATCATCCGTTTGGCCCGCGCCGGGCCGACCAGGCGCAGGCAGATCGGCGCGGCGTTCCACATCAGGTTGATGCCGACTTTCACTTCGCCATAACCGATGCGGGCGGCGGCGTCGGCGATGCGGAAATCGCAGGCCGAGGCGATGCAGGCGCCGGCCCCGGTGGCGACGCCGCTCACCGCGCAGATCGTCGGTTGCGGGATGGCCTGCATCTCGCGCATCAGCGTGGCGCCAAGTTCGGCGCCCCGGCGCCGCATCAGGAGCGAGGTCTGGCCGCCGTCCCGTTGCTTGAGATCCGCGCCCACCGAGAAGTCCGGCCCCTCGGCCCGCACGATCACCGCCCGGGTCGTCTCGTCCGCGGCGAAGCCCCGACTGATCTCGATCAGGTCGCGCATCATGCCGACGGTGATGGCGTTGCGCCGGTCGGCCCGGTTCAAAGTGACCGTGGCGACCGCACCCGCTCGCTTCAGTTCGATAGACGACGCCGCCATCCCAGTCTCCTCCTAGGCCTGGCGCGAGGTTAAGGCGTCCGGGGCAATCGCCGCAATGCGGGGTCGCCCTGTGGACGGGGGGGTCGCAACTTGTCAAAGCTGGGTGCATGGCTCGCGCGCCGCGATTGGCGGCGGCGCGAAAGGTCCTTGAAGGCAGCATGGCGTCAGAACGCGATATCGCCAACCGAAAGCCGATCACCGTCGCCCTGATGTTGGCGACGCTGATGAACACGCTCGACAGCACCATCGCCAATGTCGCCCTGCCGCATATTCAGGGCAGCGTCTCGGCATCGCAGGATCAGATCATCTGGGTGCTGACCTCCTACATCATCGCCGCGGCGATCATGACGCCGCTGTCCGGTTGGCTGTCGCAGAAGTTCGGCCGCAAGCGAATGTTCCTGTTGTCGATCACCGGTTTCACCGTCGCCTCCATGCTGTGCGGGATCGCGACCAACCTGCCGGAGATCGTGTTCTTCCGGCTGTTGCAGGGCATAGCGGGCGCCTCGATGATGCCGCTCTCGCAAAACGTCATGCTCGATATCTTTCCCCCCAAACAGATTCCGCAGGTGATGGCCGTGTGGAGTTCGGCGGTGATTCTAGGGCCGATTGTTGGCCCCGTGCTGGGCGGCTGGCTGACCGAGGATTTCTCCTGGCGCTGGGTGTTTTTTATCAATCTGCCGATCGGGATATTGTCGTTCGCCGGCCTGTATCTGTTTATGGACGATGACAAAGGCGGTCGTCAGCGGCCGTTTGATTTCCTGGGCAGCGGCGCCCTGATCGCCTTTA
>JAYUBD010000371.1:0-1634 GCA_043740995.1 Caulobacteraceae bacterium
CCTACCAGACCGCCGATCATCTGGCGGAATGGGCGGCCGGCGGCCTGGTCAATATCCTGGGCGGCTGCTGCGGCACCACACCCGACCACATCCGCGCCATCGCCCGCGCCGTCGCCGGCAAACCTCCGCGCGCCATCCCCGAACGCCCCAAGGCCATGCGGCTGTCGGGCCTGGAAGCGTTCGAACTGGCATAGCGCCACCCCTGCCTCCCCACTTTGGGGAGGTTCGAGACGAAGTCCGGGATGGGGCTCTACAAGCCGCGCCTCGCCATACCCCACCCTGACGGCTTCGCCGTCTGTCCCTCCCCACAAAGGGGAAGGAGGAGTTCTTTCATGAGACCCATATTCGTCAATATCGGCGAGCGGACCAATGTCACCGGCTCCGCCCGCTTCCGCAAGCTGGTCAGCGACGGGGATTACCCGGCGGCCCTGGCCGTGGCGCGCGGGCAGGTGGAGGCCGGGGCGCAGGTGCTCGACGTCAATATGGACGAGGGCCTGCTCGACAGCGTCCACGCCATGACCACCTTCCTCAATCTGATCGCCGCCGAACCGGACATCGCCCGGGTTCCGCTGATGATCGATTCCTCCAAATGGGAAGTGATCGAGGCCGGCCTGAAATGCGTGCAGGGCAAGGCCATCGTCAATTCCATCAGCATGAAGGAGGGCGAGGCCAAGTTCCTTGAGCAGGCGGTGAAATGCCGACGCTATGGCGCCGCCGTGGTGGTCATGGCCTTCGACGAGCAGGGCCAGGCGGACACCAAGGCGCGCAAGGTGGAAATCTGCGAGCGGGCCTATCGCCTGCTGGTTGACCAGATCGGCTTCCCCCCCGAAGATATCATCTTCGATCCCAACATCTTCGCCATCGCCACGGGGATCGAAGAGCACGACAATTACGGCGTCGATTTCATCGAGGCGACGCGGGCGATCAAGCAGCTGCTGCCCTATGCCCGGGTGTCGGGCGGCGTTTCCAATGTGTCATTCAGCTTCCGCGGCAATGAGCCGGTGCGGCGGGCCATGCACGCGGTCTTTCTCTACCACGCCATAGCGGCGGGCATGGACATGGGCATCGTCAATGCCGGCGACCTGCCGGTCTATGACGAGATCGAGGCCGAGCTTCGCGAGGCCTGCGAGGATGTGATCCTCAATCGCCGGCAACCGGGCGCCACCGAGCGGCTCGTCGAGCTCGCGCCGAAATACAAGGGCGGCAAGGCGGTGGAGCGGGTGGTCAATCTGGTCTGGCGCCAGGGCAGCGTCGCCGAGCGCCTGAGCCACGCCCTGGTGCACGGCATCACCGAATACATAGACACCGATACCGAAGAGGCGCGCAAGGCGGCCAGCCGCCCTCTGGAGGTCATCGAGGGCCCGCTAATGGACGGTATGAACGTGGTCGGCGATCTGTTCGGGGCAGGCAAGATGTTCCTGCCGCAGGTGGTGAAATCCGCCCGGGTGATGAAACAGGCGGTGGCCTGGCTGATGCCGTTCATGGAAGCCGAGCTTGACGGCAAACCCCGCCAGATGGCCGGGCGCGTGCTGATGGCCACGGTCAAGGGCGATGTGCACGATATCGGCAAGAACATCGTCGGCGTGGTTCTGCAGTGCAATAATTACGAGGTGATCGATCTAGGGGTCATGGTC
>JAYUBD010000372.1:0-1634 GCA_043740995.1 Caulobacteraceae bacterium
CGTGCGCCGGCCAACGCCGACGGCTTGCGCCATGTCGTCGAGCGTCATGCCTTCGGCGCTCGACGCAAGCTGGCGCGCCAGGTCCAGAAGCTTGTTCGCTTTTTCGTGTCTCACAAAACCCCCACGTCCGTTTCTGACGCATCGCGACCTTACCCATTGTCCTGTCAAGCGCAAGGAGACCGACGATGCCCTTCAACGCCCTTACCCGCCACGCCGCCGTCCGCGCCAACCAGCGCGGGGTCACCCACCAGATGCTGGACGCCCTGATCGCCTGGGCGGACGTGGAGGCTTCGGTGGGCGGAGGCTGCACCGCCCTGAGCTTCAGCCGCCAACGGATGCTGGACCGCGATCTTCGCGCCGTGCTCGGTGCGGCGGCCGACCGGCTCACCTCCCTCGCCGTCGTCCTTTGTGACGACACCGGCGATGTTGTCACCGTGCTGCACGATCGCGGCGGCGCGCAAGGTCGCCGCTATCGCCGCCCGCATTGAACCTCTCATCTAACCCCCATCGAAAGCGCCTCATATGCTCCTCGCCGCATTGACCACCCTTTGGGATCTCACCCTTT
The DNA here is from genome assembly GCA_043740995.1 of Caulobacteraceae bacterium. Classification (GTDB taxonomy): domain Bacteria; phylum Pseudomonadota; class Alphaproteobacteria; order Caulobacterales; family Caulobacteraceae; genus Acaudatibacter. Next base: position 566 of record JAYUBD010000372.1, read on the forward strand.
CCATGGTCGCCGCCATCGCATTGCTGCGCATCGCTCTACGCGTCGCTTTGACGGTCTGCTTTCTGTTGGCTGATCTCCTCGACGCCAATCCGCTTGGGGCCGGGGCGTTTGGAGCGCGGCGGACGCTGGGCCGCTCTTGCTTGTAGTCCCGCCGAGCGGTGGCCAGGCCCGCCGGTCCGGGCGACGCTATCGAGCACCGTCCGCCCGGACCGACGCCGCAGCGATCCAAAACGACATAATAAATGTCGAAACCTGTTGCATGTTTGGTTTTATTTCGACATGATAATTGTTGAAAGGAGCCGGCGAGCCAGTGAACATCCATGAGCTGACGGTAGCGAGCGGCATCAGCGAGCGGCAGGTCCGCTATTTGGTGGCCGAGGGCTTCATGCCTGGGCCCACAGGCGGCAGGGCCCGGGCGCAGTATGGCGAGGCGCATCTCGAAACGATCCAGCGCTACCAACGGCTGAAGGCCCTGGGGTTTCCACCGGCGGCGATCCGCAGACTGCTGACGGCGTCGGCCGGCGCGCCTTTCCCATTGGCCCCCGGAGTCACGCTGGTCGTCGATCCGAAGCTCATCGGTCGTTCGCAGGACATCGTGGCGCTTGCGACCGAATTTGACAGAACCGCCAGGTCTATTTTCCACCAGGAGAACCGCTGATGCCGAACGCCGCCCAAATCCTCGTCGATCCTTTGGCCGCGTTCATGGACGGCGCGGTCGACGCCGAGCAGCGGCCGGTGCCGCTGGTTTCGACGCGCTTCGACGTCAGGATCGCCGCCGGCCTGGCGGTGGTTTCGGCCGTGCGCGTTTTCCGTAACGCCGAGGCTCGCCCCATCGAGGCGACGATCACCTTGCCAGTGCCGGTTCAGGCCCAGGTCTTCGGCCTTTCGGCCCGCATCGGCGAGCGCTGGCTGCAGGCGGTGGCGAAGTCGCAAAAGGCCGCTCGCGAGACCTACGAAGACGCCATCGACCGCGGCAAGGCGGCGGTCCTGCACGAGGAGGCGCTGCGCGGGGTGCATGTGCTGTCGGTGGCGCATATCGCGCCCGGCGAAGCGGTCGAGGTGCGCATGG
>JAYUBD010000373.1:0-1631 GCA_043740995.1 Caulobacteraceae bacterium
CAGTGCGGCATCCACGGCCTCCCAGCATGAGGGGCCGAGAAAGGGACTGTGGACCAGGACGAAAGTCATCATCTCTCAAACCCTTTACCCAGCCGAAACCTCGTCCGCCCCGGACCTGAGCGCTACCCCCGCGCGGGAATTACTCCCTCCAGCAAGGGGGGCGGAGGAGGAACAAAGCATTGATAAACGTGTCTTTCCTGTTCCCCCTCCGCGTTGGAAGCCCGCTGTTTAGACGCCCCCAATTCAAACCGCCTTGCCGACCACGGCCGTCGCCCGCCGCTCCAGTTTACCCCAGCCGACACGGTAACCGCGGATCGCGCTGACCACCGATTTGAGCACCACATAATACATCAGCTGGCGGTAACCGAAGCGTTGCACGGGCAGCCAGACCAGGTCCTTCCACGGCGCCTTGCGCTCCAGCGCCATGCCCAACGCGCCCGCCGACAGGTCGAGGAAGATGAAGGCCGCCCAGTAAAAGATCGAGCGGATGGTGTCGTCCGGCGACCACTCCACCGGATGATAGGCGCGGGCATAGATCGCCCAGCCCAGGCTGGAAAAAATGGCGAGATCCACCAGCGGGGCGGCGACGGTCAGGAAGATCTGGAACAGCCAGATCTGCGGCAGGGCCACGAACCCCAGCACCGGACGTTTGGGATTGAACAATCCCGCCCGGTGTTTCCACAGGCATTGCAGGGTGCCGAACGACCAGCGGAAGCGCTGATTGAGCAGCCCCCTCACCGTATCGGGCGCCTCGGTATAGGCGCGCGCCGTGGAATCGAACTCCACGCGCCAGCCGGCGCGCTGGAAAGCCAGGGTCAGGTCCTGATCCTCCGCCAGGGTGTCGGCGGGATAGCCGCCCAACTCGGTCAGCGCCGACCGACGCCAGGCCCCGACGGCGCCCGGCACCACGGTGACGGCGCCCAGCGCGGCCAGAGCGCGGCGTTCGAGGTTCTGGGCGGTGACATATTCCAGGGCCTGCCAGCGGGTGATCAGATTGAGTCGGTTGCCGACAATGGCGTTGCCGGCCACGGCGCCCACCCGGGGATCGACGAACCAGCGCGCCAGTCTGGGCAGCGTGTCGGGCGGGAACAGCGTGTCGGCGTCGAGGGCGACGACGACATCGCTGCGCGTCGCCGCCAGACCGCGGTTCAGCGCCCGGGCCTTGCCGCCGTTCTCGAAGGTCATCAGCCGGACGCGCGGCTCATCCGCGAACGCCGCCCGCACCACGGCGGACGTGCCGTCGGCCGAGCCGTCGTCGAGAACCAGCACCTCCAGGCGGGGCCAGTTCGACGCCAGGATTCGGGTCACCGAGGCAACAATCACCCGCTCTTCGTTGAAGCAGGGGATCAGCACACTGATCAGCGGCCCGGTTTCCGGGTCAAGCATGACCGGCTCGCGATCCGCTTCGCGCAGGCGGTGCCACAGGGCCAGAACCGCCAGGAAGGCCAGCCGCGCCACCCCGAGCACGATGGCCACCAGAAACAGCCCGCGCATCGCCAAATTCAGATAGCGGAAAAAGCCGAAGCCGAACTTGTCGAGCAGCAGATCGAGCGAGGTTCGCGAGGTGGGGGGCATGGCGTCGTTGCGGCTCATGCCCGCCAGCTGGTCCATGGTCACCAGACGATAGCCAT
>JAYUBD010000374.1:0-1626 GCA_043740995.1 Caulobacteraceae bacterium
GCGCAAAAACACCTGCCCGTCAAAATCGCGGGCCGGATCGAGACGGTCGTTGGGCAGGGCCATGTCGTGATCGGCCAGGGTCTCGTGCAGAGCCGGGCAGCCGATCTCCACGACCTCCAGGCCGGGCGAGCTCTCCAACACCCGGTGGCGGATACGCGGAGGCTGCAGCACGCAGTCGCCGGCGGCCAGGATGAACGGCTCCCCCTGATCCTCGTAAACCAGCCGCACCCAGCCGCGCCGGCAGAAGATCATCTGGAAGCGGATCTTGTGGAAATGCACCCAATCGGCGACCGGGCCGCCCTCGGGGATGCTGATGTGCGAAGCGATGAACCGCCCGCCCAGGCGCCCAGGGATCAGGTCGCGATAGATCATTCCCGCCCGGCCCAGGCCGGCGACCGGACCCTCGTCCCGGCGGGTGATCAGGAATTCCGGCTTCAGCGGCGGGACATCGATCGCCGGGTCGGCCGCCACCCATTCGATCCGCGTGCCATTCGGCGCAACCATGGGCGGCGCGGTCGGCTGCCCCGGACAGGCGAGGCGGATCAGCCCGGGATCACCGTCCCCGGGCGCCAGACGCAGGCGCAGGCCATGGCCGGACAGGCCGGCCACGCGCGGCGCGTCCGCCGGAAAAATCGTATCGATGCGAAATCCGAGGCGACCGACGAAGAAGTCCAGCGCCGCGGCGAGGTCGACGCAGGGTAGCTGGACTTCGGCCAGAAGCGCGCCCCCTATTTGCGCGTCCAGCTGCCACCCAGGGGTTTGATCCAGCCTGCCGGCGCGACGCGGCCGATCAGTTGGCGGGCGGTGGCTTCGCCGGCCGCCTGTTCCGAGACGCCGGTCTTGGCGGCGATGTCCCTATAGGCCTGGGCGCGGCCGGCATTGATCTCCGCCACCGCCGACTGCACGGCGGGCGGCGCGGAGGCGGAGACGAGACCGAGGAAGCCGTCGCCCTGTTCCCCGACCTGGCCGGCGGACTTGGCGGCGCCCACGGCGCTGGCGGCGGCGGCGGATTGCGCTGAGGCGCTTCCGGCGGCCAGAGCGGCGCCGAGGCTGAGTGCGGAGCCGAAGGTCAGGGCAATAAGAAGATGGCGCATCATGGGGCGGACCTTTGCGGTCATTTGAACAGGTTGGGATTTTGTTGGATCGCGGTCTCGACTTCCTTATCGAGCTTGATCCGGATATCGGCGTCCAGCTTGGCATAGATGCTGATCGGCGCCACCTTCACATTGATGGTGGGCGCGCAGGCCGACAGTCCGCCGATCAGGCTGGCCGTCAGGCCGGCCAACAGCATTGTACGCAGGGTCATGCTCGCTCCATCTGATCTGATCACCACTTAAGACGGACCTGCCTTAACCGGGTCTGAACGCCGCGCCGCACCGGGGCGTTGCAAGGCGTCATGCCAGGCGGCGACGAGCGCCTGGACAAGATCGCCGAAGTTCAGCGACATGTCGAGGGTCAGGTCGATCCTGGTGTCGGAGGGCAGGGTCAAGGGCTTGTCCATGGCGTGACCGGTCAGCAGGTCACGCCAGGTGATCACCGCCCGCTGGTGCTTCGGTGGATCGTGACGTCCCTTGAGATGGAACAATATGCCCAGGCGATGGCCGGCCTGACTGGTCAGGGTCGCGT
>JAYUBD010000375.1:0-5578 GCA_043740995.1 Caulobacteraceae bacterium
ACCGGATGGGCGACGTCGATGATCGCCTGGCGGGCGGCGAAATGCGGATCGGCCAACATTTCGGGGGCGCGATAGATTCTCCCGGCGGGCACGGCGGCGGCGTTCATCGCGTCCAGCACGGTGTCGGCGTCCCGCCGGCTCACCCATTGGCCGATGATGGCGTCGAGCTCTATCTGGACTTCGCCCCGCGCCGTGTGGGTCTTGAACCGGGGATCCTCGGCCAGTTCGGCCATGCCCATGGCGTCGCACAGGCGGCGGAAAATGCCGTCCTGGTTGGCGGCGATCAGCACCATTTCGCCGCTGTCGCAGGCATAGACATTGGACGGGGCGATCTTCGGCAGGATGGCCCCGGAGCGTTCGCGCACATAGCCGGCCTGGGCATATTCGGTAACGAGATTTTCCATCATGGCCAGCGTCGCTTCGTACAGCGCCGAATCGACCACCTGGCCGCGCCCGGTTCGCTCGCGGTGGTGCACGGCCATCAGCACGCCGAGCGCCGCATAGGTCGCCGCCAGGCTGTCGCCGATGGAGATCCCCGCCCGGGCCGGCGGTCGGTCCGGATCGCCGGTGACATAGCGAAAGCCGCCCATCGCCTCGCCCACCGCGCCAAACCCGGCGCGGTCCCTATAGGGGCCGGTCTGACCATAACCGGAAATGCGCGCCATGATCAGGCGCGGCTGATCGATCGCCAGGGCGGCATGATCCAGGCCCCATTTTTCCAGGGTGCCCGGCCGGAAGTTTTCAGTGACAATATCTGCCTTGGCGATCAGACGGCGCGCCATGGCCTGACCTTCGGCGGTTCGCAGGTTGAGCGTCACCGACTTCTTGTTTCGCGCGATGACCGGCCACCACAAAGACAGGCCCCGGGGTTTTTCGCGGCCCCAATCGCGCATCGGATCGCCCTTGCCCGGCTCCTCGATCTTGATCACTTCGGCCCCAAAATCGCCCAGCAACTGGCCGCAGAACGGCCCGGCGATCAGGGTGCCCATCTCGATCACGCGAAGGTCGGTAAGGGGACCGCGGGCGGTGGCGTCGGACATGGCGTTTCGCTCACAGGGACCCCTTCCCGATCCGGGGCGAGCGGTCTTTGGGGTCTGGCGTCTCGTAGAGGACTCGAACCTCTGACCCCCGGTTTAGGAAACCGATGCTCTATCCTGCTGAGCTAACGAGACCGGGCCGTGCCTCGTCTTAGTCCGGCGCGGCGTCTCAGACAACGAAGGACCGCGCCTGAATTCACGCGGCGGGCTATAGCGATGGTCGGTGTTCCGGGGAGGCGAGGCATGCGGGCGTTTCGATCGCTCTATCTTCAGGTGCTGATCGGCATCGGATTGGGCGTGCTGGTGGGCGTGTTCTGGCCGCATCTCGGCGTCGCCCTGAAGCCCCTGGGCGATGGGTTCATCAAGCTGATCAAGATGCTGATCGGGCCGATCATTTTTTGCACCGTGGCCGGCGGCATCGCCCGGATGAACGACCTGAAGAGCTTCGGCCGGATCGGCGGGCGGGCGCTGCTGTATTTCGAGGCGGTGTCCACCCTGGCATTGCTGATCGGTCTGGTGGTCGCCGAGGTTGTGCGGCCGGGCGACGGCTTCAATGTCGATCCGGCCAGGCTCGATCCCGCCGGCGTCGCCGGCTATGTCAGCCAGGCCCACAAGATGGCGTCCGTGCCGGACTATTTGCTGCATCTGATCCCCGACACCTTTGTCTCCGCCTTCGCCGCCGGCGATGTGCTGCAGGTGTTGCTGCTGGCGATCCTGACCGGCATGGCGATGGCGATGGTGGAGCGGTCCGGCGTGCCGGTTTCGCGCGGCCTCGATCAGGTCGGCCAGGTGTTTTTCGCCATCGTCCGCATCGTCGTGCGCGCCGCGCCGCTGGGCGCGTTCGGGGCCATGGGTTTTACGATCGGGCAATATGGCCTGGGTGCGCTGGTGAAGCTCGCGGCGCTGGTGGCCAGCGTCTATCTGACCTCGATCCTGTTTGTGGCCGTGGTGCTCGGCGCGATCGCCTGGGCGGCGGGATTTTCGTTGTGGCGTTTCCTGTTTTACATTCGTGACGAGCTGTTCATCGTCCTGGGCGCCTCCTCATCCGAGGCGGTGCTGCCGCAATTAATGCTCAAACTCGAACGCCTGGGCGCGCCGCCCGCCGTGGTCGGGCTGGTGGTTCCGGCGGGCTATTCGTTCAATCTGGACGGCACCAACATCTATATGACCCTGGCCACGGTGTTTCTCGCCCAGGCCACCAATACCCATCTCTCGCTGGGCCAGGAGGCGGTGCTGCTGGGCACGGCGATGCTGACCTCGAAGGGGGCGAGCGGCGTCAGCGGGGCGGGCTTCATCACCCTGGCCCTGACCCTGGGCGCGGTCGGCACGATCCCGGTGGCGGCCATGGCGCTGATTCTGGGGATCGACCGGTTCATGAGCGAGTGCCGCGCCCTGACCAATGTGATTGGCAACGGCGTCGCCACCCTGGTGGTCGCTAGATGGGAGGGGACGCTGGACCGGGAGCAGTTGTCGGCTGAACTGCGGCGCGGCCCGCGGCAATCGGCGGAGTCTCACCCTGACGATGGAGCCTTTCCTCGGGCGCGCGGGCCGCGCGAACCGGGGGTCGTCGGTCCCGCCCCATAAAGCGCTACGGGATGCAACCATCTCGACGCGGCGCTCGGCAACCCTTCTCCCACGCCAACGAGAAGGAGGGAGCCGCGCCCTCTTGGGCGTGGGAGGTAGAGGGCCGCGGAGCGGGCCGCGGGGCTTGCCAAAGCGCCGAACCCTGAGGGCCTGCCTCAAGGCCCCGCTCAATAGGCGTAGGCTTCGAACACCTCGTTCACATTGCCCCCCCAGGCGCCGTGATAGCGTTCGAGCATGCGTTCGGCGGCGGTGACGCCACTGTCGGCGATATCCTCGATTTCGGTGAGGTAGTTGGTCTCATCGACCATGCCGCCGGACAGCCGGTTTCGGCGTTTGAGACCCTGATGGGCGATGGCCGTCATGTCCTTGGCGACGTCGCGCACCGTGCGGCCGGCCACCGTGGCGCCCAAGGCCAGGCGCGGCACGTCGCGGATCAGGGCGGCGCGATCGGCCTGTGTCCAGTGCTTGCACAGGTCCCAGGCGGCGGCCTGGGCGGCGGGATCGTAGAGCAAGCCCGCCCACAGGGCCGGCAGGGCGCACAGGCGCGTCCACGGTCCCGCATCGGCGCCCCGCATCTCCAAATATTGCTTGAGCCGCACCTCGGGGAAAATGGTGCTGGTATGATCGACCCAGTCCTTGATCATCGGTTGCTCGCCGGGAAGCTCAGGCAATTCGCCCTTCATGAAGGCGGCGAATGAGCGGCCCGCCACGTCGATATAGCGACCGTTGCGTTTGACGAAATACATCGGCACCTGGAGCGCATAGCGCGCATAGGTTTCGAAACAGAAGCCGTCATCGAACACGAAGCTGAGCATGCCGGTACGGTCGGCATCAGTATCGGTCCACACATTGGCGCGGGCGGTCAGGAAGCCGTTGGGCCGGCCCTCGGTGAACGGGGAGTTGGCGAACAGGGCAGTAACGATCGGCTGCAGGGCAAGACTGACGCGGAATTTGGCAATCATGTCCGCTTCGTCGGCGAAGTCGAGATTGGCCTGCACGGTGCAGGTGCGGAACATCATGTCCAGCCCCTGACCGCCGACCTTGGGCATGTAGTCGCGCATGATCCTGTAGCGGCCCTTGGGCATGATCGGCACATCGTCGCGCCGCCACAGGGGGGTGAAACCCAGGCCAAGAAAGCCCAGGCCCAGTTCCCGCGCCACGGTCTTGACCTCCTCCAGGTGCTGGCCGGTCTCCTCACATATGTCGTGCATGGTCTCCAGCGGCGCGCCGGACAGTTCGAACTGGCCGCCGGGCTCCAGGCTCACATTGGCCATGCCGCGATTGAGGCCGATCAAGGTCTCGCCGCCGTCCGCCCTGGCCTCATAGGTTCCCGTCCAGCCGAACCGCATCAGACCGGTCATTAGCGCGTGAATCCCGTCGGGACCGTCATAGGCGACCGGCTCGTGGCTGCCGACCCGGAACACGAATTTCTCGTGCTCGGCGCCCACGCGAAATTCAGACACCGGTTTGCCGCCCGCCGCGAACCAGGCGGTGAGGTCATCCAAAGTCAAGGGACGGTCGTCACAAAGCGTCTCTGCCATCCGTCACCTTTGCCGCAGTTTCCAACCAGAGGTCACTTGGGGCCAATGCCGCGCAACCTCAAGCCCCCCGCCAATCGCCGAGCGCCGATTGCCAGATCGCCAGGGCGGCGATGGCGGCGGTATCCGCCCGCAGGATGCGCGGGCCGAGGCTCACCGGCACGGCCCCCGGCGTCGCCCGAATACGCCCGCGCTCGCCGGCTGAGAAGCCGCCTTCCGGTCCGATCAGCACTGCCCACGCGCCCTGCGGCGACCCCGCCAGAGCGTCGGCGGCGGGCGCGGCTTCGCCGGCTTCATCGCAAAACATCAGGCCCCGCCGCGCGTCCCAGGCGGTCAGCACCCGGTCAAGCTTTTCCGGTGGGATAATCACCGGCACGTCCAGCCGACCGGTCTGCTCGGCCGCCTCGGTGGCGATGGCGGTCAGGCGGGCCAGATTGGCGTGATCGGCATTGGTCCGTTCGCTACGGATAAGCCGCACACGTCGCGCGCCGAGTTCGGCGGCTTTTTCCACGATGGTTTCGAGCGGCGCGCGTTTAACCAGGGCGATCAGCAGATCGAGGTCGGCGCCTTGGGTCTGCGGTCGGCGCGGCGCCTCGACGCGCAGCACGCATCGACCCTTGGCGACCTCCACCGCGCGCGCCAGCCACTCGCCGTCCCGGCCGTTGAACAGCAACAGCTCGGCGCCCAACGTCACCCGCATCACATTGACCAGATAGTGCGCCTTGTCGGCCGCCAAGGCTGTCTCAAGGCCCGGCCGCAAATCGGCCCCAATGAACAGTCGGATCAACGGTCAGCGCTCGCTTGGCAAAGCCTAGGTGTGGAACTCGCCCGGACGATTGCCGCCCCGAACGAACAACAGGCCGACAAAGCCGACGGCCAGCAATCCGATGATGGTGGCGAAGCCCCCCTGCTGGGTCTTGAATATATGGGTGCCCTGGTTGACCAGAAACGGACCGAGCCAGCTCGTTGCGGTGCCTGACAGGGCATAAACGCCGAAGAAGGCGCCGGTCTGGGCCGGCGGCGTCAGGCGGGTCAGAAGCGTACGGCTCGAGGCGTAGTGCGCAGTGATGAAGATGGCGTTGGAGAAGCCAATCCCCAGAAAGATCCACTCCGGCACGGTCCTGAAGAACGGGCCATTCCAGATCAGCGGGTGGGTGTGGGCGTTCCAATGCCAAAAATACAAAATCTGTTCCGGACCCATGCCGATCAGGCAGATGACCCCCAGCAGCGACATGCCAATCTCGATCTGGACCGCCCGCTTGGGGCCGAGACCGTCATCCAGCCATCGACCGACGAACCCGCCCAGCACCGCCAGAATGCTCAGGATGATGCCGGTGAACAGCATCTCCAGCGAATGCCACTTCATCACCCCGGTCGCGTAGACGCCGAAATAGATCAGGATGGCGGTCATCCCGTCCA
>JAYUBD010000376.1:0-1621 GCA_043740995.1 Caulobacteraceae bacterium
CTGTCACCCTTATTGGCCTTTGGTTTGACGGGCCGTTGATATTATTGCATAATGCAAAAATAGTGTTTGCCGACGCGCGACTTATGCGAGCTGAAGCGAATTCGGCGCCAGCTCAGGGAGTCCCAAAACGATAATATACGTAATTACAATAGGTTGTGATATTTCGAACCCGCCCGCGACCCGCCAAAACAAGCCAAAACAAGCCATTTGACGCCCAAATACCGCCAATTACCGCCCAAGAAACCGCCCAAGAACCGCCCAAGATACGCCAATTCAAGCCCAGAGCCGCCATTTGACGCCCGGATACGCCAAGGCCCGCCGTGATCCTGGTGTCGCGACATGGCGGACGGGGTGGGATTCGAACCCACGGTGGGCTTCCACCCACGGCGGTTTTCAAGACCGCTGCCTTAAACCACTCGGCCACCCGTCCGGATCGGCGCTTCTAGCAGGCGAGGGGGCGGCAACGCCAGCCGCGCGCGCGGGGACCCGGGATCAGCTTTTGACTTCTGGACAAGCGGGCCGAACCGGCCAATGTGCCGCGGCATGGCGCGCGGGTTTTTCATCAGTCTGGAAGGCGGGGAGGGGGCGGGAAAATCCACCCAGGCCGCCCTGCTGGAGACGGCGCTGAAGGCGCGGAGCCTCGAGGTTGTGCGCACGCGCGAGCCCGGCGGATCGCCGGGGGCCGAGGCGATCCGCGCACTGCTGGTCACCGGCGGCGCCGAGCGGTGGAGCCCGATCAGCGAGAGCTTGCTGATGAATGCGGCGCGGCGGGATCATGTGGAGCGGGTGATCGCCCCGGCCCTGGCCCGGGGCGCGGTGGTGGTGTGCGATCGGTTCGCCGATTCCACCCGCGCCTATCAGGGGGCCGGCGGCGGCGCGCCGGCGGATTTTATCGCGGCGATGGAAGCTGTGGTGGTCGGCGATGTGCGACCGGATCTGACCCTGATCCTGGATCTGCCGGTGGAGATCGGCCTGGCCCGCGCCGCCGGTCGCGGCGGCGGGGAGGTGCGGTTCGAGGGCAAGGACCTGGCCTTTCACCAGCGGCTGCGCGCGGCGTTTTTGGACATGGCGGTAGCGGAGCCGGCGCGCTGCGTGCGCATCGACGCCCTGGCCACGTCGGATGTGGTCTATGCGGCGATCTGGGCGCGGGTCAGCGCGGCGCTGGGCCTGGATGGAGCCGCCGGTTGAGCGCGCCGCCGCCCCATCCGCGCGAGGTTTTCGACTATCTGGGCGACGGGGCGCCGGAGCGCGCCTTTCTGAGCGCCATGACGCGGGGCCGCCTGCACCACGCCTGGCTGCTCACCGGTCCCGAAGGCATCGGCAAGGCGACCTTCGCCTATCGCGTCGCCCGCCGCCTGTTGGGGGCACGGCCGGCTCCGGCGCTGGGCCTGCTGGGCGCTGGACCGGACGATCCGGTCAGTCGCCAGATTATCGCCCGGGCGCACCCCGATCTGCTGGCGCTGCAGCGCGACCCCGAGGATGGCAAGACCCGTCGGGGCATCCCGGTGGACGAGGCGCGGGGCCTGCCGGATTTTTTCTCGAAATCGCCCGCCACGGCGCCCTATCGGGTGGCGATCATCGACACGGCCGATGACCTCAACGTCAATGCCGCCAATGCGGT
>JAYUBD010000377.1:0-5564 GCA_043740995.1 Caulobacteraceae bacterium
AATCTGGTGGATATCGTCGGGGCGCAGTCCAAGGCCTGGCTGGCGAAGACGAAGTAGGCCTGGCTAGCCGCCGCTGATCTTCTTGCCGGCCATGACGCCCAGCGCCACGAAGATCACGAAGCCGATGAGGAACAGGAAGAACAGGATCTTGGCGATCCCGGCCGCGGCGCCGGCCATGCCGGTAAATCCCAGGCCGCCGGCGATCAGCGCGACCACGGCGAAAATCAACGCCCACTTCAACATGTCGGTTGCTCCCACAACGCCCACGCCATGCAGGCTCGCAAAGGCAAACGCAGGCTTGGCCTTGGCGTTCCCCAGGCGCCTACCTTCCCCATCGCTGCAGCGATGGCGGGAGGCGGACCGCTCGCCGACCCCGGCGAAGGCCCGGGGGAAGAGCGAGGGGTGCAGGGCAGGCTGTGCGAAAACTCTGTGCCAATTGTCTGGCGTGACCGGGAAGCTCAGCGCCGCGCGTCGGTCGACGAGCAAGTCGAGCTCCCGCCAGATCAGCTTAGAGGTCGTGCCGAGCGCACAGGTGACGTCACCGACCCCGTCTCGATCGCGAACGGCGCCTCAAGCAGCGCCTGCCCCACCTTTTTCCAGTTACTGATCCAGCCACATGCGACCTGCATCGCAAGCAGAGCCGGAAGCGCGGCGGAAATTCGGGCCAACGGATGCTGGCGCATGTCCTCTGACCTAGCCGGGCAGTTTTCTGGGATCACCCGCACCACGTCCGCGTTCTAGCCAGCTGCGCAGGTTCGGGCTGAGGGAAGCCTCCGCCCGTTGCTCGTAGAGTTCAAGATCCGCATCGGTCAGCACCTCGCGCCAGCGACCGTTGGTGCCCTTGTGCAGGAAGCTCTCGTGACCGCCCTTGAAGATGCGCTCGGCGCCAGCCATCAAAGCGCCGCCGTCGGCTTTCATCTGGTCGAAGGTCGCCGCCTTCACAAGCGCAGGCCAAACACTCTCCGGAACGGCGATGTCGAGGTATTGCGCGATCCGGCGCATCTCGCCTTCGAGGTCAGCTTTGAGGTCGTTGTAGTGGACGAGCAGGAGATTGGGACGCATCCGCTCGGACCAATACGTGCGTTCGGTATCAAAAAAGCGGGCGGCAGAGGCCGTTGCGCCTTCACCGCCTTCGCGGCTCAGCCACTCGAGGAAAAAGCCGCGAGCATCGCTCGGCGCTCGCGGGTAGGACCGGCCGATGGTCTCGTCGGAGATCCCGATTTCATCGAATTTCGCCAGTGCCGCAGGGGTGAAGGAGTTGTAGTGGTTCGAGAATGACATCGCGGCGTCGCGCGGGTCTCGCGCGACGTGGATGTAGCGAACTTGGTCGTAGAGCGGCAGCGCATCGAACGGCAGATGCGACTTCAGGAAGCGCCTGTGGGTCTGGGCTTCGAGCATCGGGATCGCGACATCAATCGGAATTTGGAAACGCGCCTCGAGCCAGGGAGATAGGTCTTTTATCGAAGTCGGGGCAGGATCCTGGAAAATCAGCAGGCGGACGATCTGTTGCATCCACGTCGTTCCAACCTTCGGCGCTGTCACAATGATCACGTCGCCCTGCCTGGGTCGGTAGCGGTCCCAATGGGCGCTGTCGGCGACCCAATCGCGGATGCGGCGCGTCGGTGCGCGGGCGGGAGATGGCGGGGCTGCCATGACCGACATGGGCGTTCTCCAAGATCAGCGGCTAAATAACCGCGCTCACTCGGCGGAGGGGTCAAGTGACAACGCGGCGCCAGATCTTTGACAGGTGCGGATAACCACGTAACCTGGGCGCATGAAGTCGGCCTGCTTCCTTGCCTCGATCCTGGCGCTAGCGATCGCCTCATCCGGATCGGCGGCTGGCGGCTATCACCCACCGCACAACCGCCTTGGCCAGCCAGACTTTGAGGGCCTTTGGTCAAGCAACTCGCTTACCAAGCTGGAGCGACCGGATGTCTATCCCGGTGTCGTGATTAGCGAAGCCCAGGCCGCCGCAACCCCCCCGCCGCCTCTGATCCCGCCCGACCCCACAGGGCAGGCGGAATCCGAGACCTACGACCCAGGCTTGGCTCTCGCACGGGTGGGTACGGAAATTCGCACGGCGTGGATAGTCGACCCGCCAGATGGGCGCCTGCCTTTTACGCCGGAAGGCCGTGCTCGTGCGCTGAAGCCGAATGAATTCGACGGGCCTGAGACCCGGACCAACCAGGAACGTTGTCTGCTGAGCCCCGGCACCGGCCCGCCGCTGACCAACAGCCTGTACAACAACAACCTGCAGATCGTGCAGACCCGCGATCGCCTGGTCCTCTTCATGGAGACCATGCACGAGGCACGGATCGTCCGGATCATTCCGGGGAGGCCGATTAATCATGATCAGACTGCTGTGCGTACCTGGATGGGCGACAGCGTCGGCTGGTGGGAAGGCGACGTGTTTGTGATGGAAACGACCGGCTTCACGCCCACCCAGTCGCCACGAAGCTCGCCGATGGGGCGGCTGTTCCTGTCGCCGGACGCCGTAATCACCGAGCGCCTGCAGAGGGTTTCGCTTACGCAGATTCTCTACAGCTATACGGTCGTGGATCCGAAAAACTTCACCCGCCCTTGGCGCGGCGAGATGCCTCTCATGGCCACCAAAGGCCCGATTTATGAATACGCTTGCCATGAGGGAAACTACTCGCTGCCGAATATACTGGCGGGCGCCAGGGCGCAGGAACGGGCCGCGCTGGCTGCTCGCTAGCTGCAGCGCTGCCCTTCGCCGCACCGAGCTATGCTCGGCCAAGTTTCGGGTCTCCACTCCTCCCGGAAGTCCGGAACGTCCGATATGTAAGTCATTACCCCAACGCAGACGCTCGTGGCCAGAACAAACCCTTTGGACATGAACGAACAAGCGTAAATAGAGACCTCATCTAAGCTGTTGCGCCGAGGTGACCGTGACTTTCATTGAGGGCTCCGCTCGCGACCAGATCAACCTGCTTCCGCCCTGCATTGAGGACTATGTCGCGACCGACGCGCTGGTCCGTGTGGTCGATGCTTTCGTCGCCAGCTTGAACTTAAGCGAGCTGGGCTTCGGCCGCGCGGTTGCCGCGGCTACCGGCCGTCCCGGATACCATCCCGGTGACATGCTGCGGCTCTACATTTGGGGTTATCTCAACCAAGTTCGATCCTCGCGCCATCTGGAGCGGGCCTGTGTTCGCGACCTCGAAGCACTTTGGCTACTGCGCCAACTCGCGCCGGACTACCGTACCATCGCCGCCTTCCGTTACGACAATCCGGAAGCCATCGTCGGCGCCAGCGCCGCATTCATCCAGTTCTGCTGCGAGGCAGGCCTCATCGGCGGTCGGTTGGTCGCGCTGGACGGCACCAAAATGCGCGCGGTCGCAAGCCCAAAGAACATTGCCGGCGCCGATCGGCTCGCCCGTGATGTCGCGCATACTGAGAAGGAAATTGCCTACTACCTCGACCGCCTCGACATCATGGATGAGGCGGTGGCTCAGGGTTTCGACGATCAGCCCAAGCATCGCGAGGCGTTCACAGCTGCGATTGAGACCCTCGGTCGCCGCAAGGAACGGCTCATTCGCCGGCAGGAGATCCTGAAGGATCGCGACGAGACGGTATTGGTCTTCGGTGAACCCGACGCCAGGCCGATGGGCTACGGGCATTCCCCCAAGACACCTTGCTACAACATGCAAAGCGTCGTCGATGTCGATAGCGGGCTGATCATCCATCACGACATCGCCAACGAAGCGAACGACAGCCAGCTCCTGCACCCGATGTCGATGGCGGCGATGGAAGTCCTTCAGGTCAACGAGCTCAAAGTCCTGGCTGACGGTGGCTACTCCAATGCCCAGGCGGTCGCGCAGTGCGAGCGCGACAATGTGGAGGTCGCGGCGCCAATCAAACGCGGTGCCATGAGTACCGACTTCTTCCGGCCAACCCAGTTCGCCTATGACGAGGGCACCGACACGATTCAGTGCCCGGCCGGCGAGACGCTGAGGCCGTCAGGCAAGCACACGCGCAACCGGGCGATCCGCTACCGAACGACCGCTTGCAAGGACTGTCGGCTGAAGGGCCGATGCACGCCGGGCGCCCAGCGAACCATCCACCGGCTGTTCGATCAGGCGGCGCTAGATCGAATGGAGGCCAGAATTTACGCCGATCCGAGCTTGATGGCGACCCGACGATGTACAGTCGAGCACCCCTTCGGCACGATCAAGCGGATGTCTGGCGGCGGAAGATTCCTCACCCGAGGCCTCAGAGCGGTGAAGGCGGAGGCGGCGCTGTCCATACTCGCCTTCAACTTGCTCCACGCGGTGAACGCCTTCGGTGCGAAGCGAATAACGCCGGCCAGGTGAGGCGCAACGCGCGTCTCTGAATCTGGCGCCAGACCCCAAGTCCGAGGAGTTTTGGCACAGCCTGAGGGGGCAAGCCCCACGCGCGGAGTCACAGGCCGATGTTCAGTTCACCGGGCCTGAGGTTCGCTCCCTCCACCATCGGCTCTTCGGCCGATGCCCCCCCGCCGCTTCGCGGGGGAGGTAGATGTGGCGACCTGACGAAATCCTTGTTTCGTCCACACGCCGCCCTGATCTAAGACACCCCCTGATGGCCAAGAACCCCGAGAGTCCACTGGAGCCCTTCAAGCGCGCGTTGGCCAACGCGGCGCGGTCGCTGGCCGAGTCCGCCGACCTGGAGATCGTCTATTCCGGCGAGGGGCCGCAGCTGTCGGGCAACCGGGCGGTGCTGCCGCATCCGCCGCGCGACCTGACGCCGATCGACGCGGCGCGGATCCGCGGCTTCGCCGACCAGATGGCCCTGCGCATCGCCCACCATGACACCGCCGCCCACGCCAAGGCCCGGCCGGCCTCGGTGCTGGGCCAGCCGATCTATGACGGCATCGAACAGGCCCGGATCGAGGCCATCGGCGCCAACGCCCTGGGCGGGGTGCGCGAGAACCTGAAGGCCGTGCACGACCAGGCCTGGTCCAAGCGAGCGTTCAACCAGATCGAGGCCCTGGCCAATCCGCCCTATGCCGACGTGGTCTCGCTGATGGTCCGCGAGCGGCTGACCGGGGTGAAGCCGCCGGCCATGGCCCAGCCGCTGGTGAACCTGTTCCGCGACGAGATCGAGGCCAAGGCCGGCGCCGACCTCGACCGCCTGACCGAGGCGGTGCAGGACCAGAAGGCCTTCGCCCGGATCGCCCGCGCCATCATCCGCGACCTGAAGATGGGCGACGACATGTCCGACGCCAGCGACCCGGCGGACCAGGACGAGGACGGCGGCGACGACGGCGAGCAGGAAGCCGGCGACGACAGCGACGAGGGCGACGGCGAGGGCAAGTCGCCGCAGCAGTCGTCGATGGACGAGAACGACCCGACCCATCGCGAGAGCGACGACGCCGACTCACAGATGATGCAGGCGCAGGACGACGCCGACGCCGAGGACTCCGACGAGCCGCCCGAGATTGGCGACGGCGAACAGCCCGCCCGCCCGGACCTGAAGGGCGAGGGAAAGGTGGTCACCTACAAGGTGTTCACCACCGCCCACGACGAGATCGTCGCGGCCGAGGAGCTGTGCGACGCCGAGGAGCT
>JAYUBD010000378.1:0-1619 GCA_043740995.1 Caulobacteraceae bacterium
AAGCACGGCACCATGACGCGGATGGCGGCATAGCCCGCCAGCCCCACGGCATAGGCCTGCAGGGCCAGCGCCGTCTGGTCAGTGTCATGGGCGCTGAACCGTCCATGCTGATAAATGATGGCGATAATCGGATGGGCGAGCACCGCCAGACCCGCCGCCGCCGGCAAGGTGAGAAACAAGGCCAACCGCAAGGAATCACGCGCCGTCGCGCCAAAAGCCGCCATGTCGCCCCGGGCAACGGCCCGGGTCACGGCGGGGAGCGTGGCGGTCGCGAGCGATACGCCGAACACTCCGATCGGGAGCTGCATCAAGCGAAATGCGCAATATAGCCAGGACTGCCCGCCATTGATCTCCGAGGCGAACATGCCGTTGACCAGAACGTTCACCTGCACAGCGGCGGCGGCGATCAGGCTCGGCCACATCAACCGCCAGAGTTCGTGAAGGCGGGTGTCGTTCAGACTGAGCCGCCAGCGAAACCGGAATCCAAGGCGATAGAGCGAGGGGAGTTGCATGGCGAGCTGCGCCAGGCCGCCCATCAGCACGCCGATGGTCACACCATACATGGCCCGCTCGCCAAAGGCCGGATGGCGCCAATGAGCGAGGGCGTCCGGCTCGAAAGCATAAGCCAGACCGACGCCGGCGATCACCGAAACAATGTTAAAGACCGTGGAGGCCGAGGCCGGAACGCCAAACACGAAACGAGCATTCAACACGCCCATCACCGCCGCCGCCAAAGACACAAAAAGGATGAACGGAAACAGGATGCGCGTCAGACGCACGGCAAGCTCGAATTTCCCGGGGACATGATGGAAGCCGAAATTGGTGAACTCCACCAGGGCCGGGGCGGCGGCGACCGCAACGACACACAATACACCCATCAGGAAAATCATGGCGGTGAAGATCAGATTGGCCAATTCCCAGGCCGAACCCTCTCCCTCGCGCTCCCATGTGCGGGTGAACAGGGTGGTGAACGATATCGAGAGCGCGCCCTCCGCGAACATGTCCCGCAGCAGGTTGGGGATGCGAAACGATGCGATATAAACATCCAGCAGCCGACCGGCCCCGAACATCGCCGCGAACACCACTTCGCGCACCAGGCCGAACAGGCGCGAGGCAATGACCGCCAAGCCGACGATCCCCGCCGCCCGCCGGGTGCCAGCGCGTTCGGCCATCTCGCTCATGCGCGGCCTGAACTCAGCTGAAATCCACGCCACGCACCCTGGGTTCTGTCGCCCATCACGTCCCCAAAGGGGCCAGTCCCGCCTTAAAACGCTTCCAATTCTCGACATAGTGAAGCGCGCCCGCCGCCAAGCCCGCCGACTGCTCTTCGGTGAGCTCGCGAACGACCTTGCCGGGCGACCCCATCACCATGGAATTATCAGGGATTTCCTTGCCTTCGGTGATCAGGCTGCCCGCGCCTATGATGCAATTGCGTCCGATGCGAGCGCCGTTGAGGATGATCGAGCCGATGCCGATCAGGCTGCCGTCGCCGACGGTGCAGCCGTGCATCATCACCATGTGACCGACGGTAACGTTACGACCGATGGTCAGGGGCTGGCCATAGTCGGTGTGCAGCACCGAATTGTCCTGCACGTTCGAATTCTCGCCGATAGTGATCG
>JAYUBD010000379.1:0-5557 GCA_043740995.1 Caulobacteraceae bacterium
GGCCAGCGGAATCCTGAATGATTGTCCAGACCATCCCGGCCAGCTCTCCACGCTGGGTAGCGGCGCCCGCGATGATGGCCTAGTTAGGCGGCTACACCCGGAATGGAAGGCGCGCGCATGCTTACGGTTCATCACCTGGGGGTCTCCCAATCCGAACGCATCGTGTGGCTATGCGAGGAGCTGGGGCTCGACTACCAGCTCAAACGGTACGACCGACGAGCGGACAACCGCCTTGCGCCTGACGACTACAAGGCGCTGCACCCGATGGGGATCGCGCCAGTGATTACCGACGGCGACCTCGTACTCGGTGAAAGCGGCGCAATCTGCGGCTACATCTGCGCGCGCTACGGCGAAGGGCGACTCGCGCCCGGGATCAACGATCCCGATTTCGCCGACCACCTGTTCTGGTTCAATTGGTCCAACGGGACCTTCATGACCACGCTGATGATGCAATTGGTTCTGGCGGGCGGCGGCGAAGGCAATCCCGCCGCGGTGTTCGTCGATGATCGCGGCAAGCGTATTTGGGCGATGGTCGAGGCGAGGCTTGGCCAGGCGCCATTTTTCGGGGGCGTGAACCTCACCACCGCCGATGTCATGATGGTCTACTGCCTGACCACAAGCCGGGCGTTTCGCGGCACATCGATCGATGGCTATCCCAATGTGAGGGCCTACCTCAAGCGCATCGGCCAGCGCCCCGCCTACCAAAGGGCGATGGCCAAGGCTGAGCCAGGCATGGCGCCGATGCTCGACTGAAGGGCCGCCGTGCGGCCGCGGCGGCTCGCCGGTAGGGCGCGTGCGCGGGGTCGGCGATGGCAAGTTTCTGGAGTCGTCCATCCCGCGCGGCCGCGCCTGGATCCCGCAAGCCGGGCTCGGCCTTGATGCGCGAGCCGTTCGCGAGAAAGCGACCGATTTTGACGGTGGCATAGAGCGCCCCGCCGCCTTCTGCCTGCCCCGCTGTCGCGAGCCGTTGCACCCAGGTCTCGTCGGCGCGGAGAAAGCAACGCCAGCTACGCGCCGTGACCTCTCGGGCGGAAGTGATCGGCTATCGCGTCACTCGCTCCTTCAGCAACCAGCCGAAAAGGGAACTTGCCGCGATCGCGCCAATAAGCTGGGCCGCGATGAAGGCGGGCGCGGATGTCGGGGCGATGCCGGCGAAGGTGTTGGACGCCGCGCGCGCGACCGTGACGGCGGGGTTGGCGAAAGATGTGGAAGCCGTGAACCAGTAAGCCGATGAGATGTACAGCCCGACGATGGTCGGCGTCGCGTCCGGCCGAAAGCGGATCGAGCCCAGGATGGCGGCGACGAGGCCGAAGGTGGCGATGAACTCCGAGAAAGCCTGAGCGGGCCCATCGCGGAGCTTGGCCGACACTTGCAGAATGGGCTCGGCGAACATGGCGTGCGCGGCGAAGACGCCGATGATCGCGCCCGCGAGCTGGGCGATGACGTAGGCGGCGGCCGTGCGCCAACCGATTTCCCTCCGCAAAGCAAATACGAGGGTCACCGCTGGGTTGAAGTGCGCCCCCGAGAGCGGACCGAAGATGGTGATCAGGACCACCAGGGCGGCGCCGGTAGAGAGCGTGTTCCCAAGCAGGGCCAGGGCCACGTTGCCGCCAGCAAGGCGCTCACCCATGATCCCGGACCCGATCACGACGGCAAGCAACAGCGCGGTCCCAAGCGCTTCGGCGGCCAGCCTGCGACCCGTCGAAAAGGGGTGCGGGGGCGGCTGCAGGCTCGCGCCCGCCGGGGTGCTCTCGGCCGCCACGCTCAAGGCGCGGGAGCCGGCTGGCTGGAAGGCTCGCCGATGGCCTCCAGGCGACGCTGGAGCGACAGCTTGTCGAGCGACGCAAGCGGCAGGTTTACAAATAGGCCGATCCGGTTGTTCATCATGCGATAGGCGTCGGCAAAAGCCAGACCGATCTCGGCCTCGCTACCCTCGACCGCCGCCGGATCAGGGATGCCCCAATGGGCTGTCATCGGCTGGCCCGGCCAAACAGGGCAGACTTCCGCCGCCGCGTTGTCACAGACCGTGAACACGAAATCCAGGCACGGCGCGTCGGGGACAGAGAACGCCTCCCAGGACTTCGAGCGAAACCCATCCGTCAGGTAGTTTTGACCGTGCAACTGCGCGATGGCGTGCGGATTCACACTGCCCGTTGGCATCGAGCCGGCGGAATAGGCCTTGAAGCGGCCGGCCCCGATGCGGTTCATGATCGCTTCGGCCATGATCGAGCGCGCCGAATTGCCAGTGCAAAGGAATAGGACGTTGAGCGCCGCGTCGGTCATGCCCCTATGCCGCCGGCGCGCCGCAACACGCGGAGACCGGGGCCGCCCTCGACGGTTCGTCCTCCCCGTAGGCCACGGCCTCGCCGAACGTGTGAAAGGTCTCCCAACGGAGACCCATGGGGTCGGTCACCCATGACGTGTCCGACCTGGCGTAGCAGCAGGTCGTCGCTGACTGATCGACGGTGGTCTCCCCCGCCGCCTTGAGACGTCCAGCGATCTCGGCAAGCGCCTCGCGGGTGTCGGTCTGGATGCCCAGGTGATCGACGCCTCCGGCTCGGCCATGCGAGGAAATCGCGAATTCACGCGCGGGTCATCGAGCATCCACTTGGCGTCGTCGTCTTTGAGTACGGTCGGCTCGGCGCCGAACATCGTGGCGTAAAAGGCTTTCGACTTCTCAAGGTCATCGACGGCGACGTGCACGTGTAGGCGCTTCATGACAGGGCTCCCTCGGGGATGGGGCAACAGGCGGAGCGTGAAGCCACCGCCGCCAATGGTGCGCAGACTTCAGGCCGGCCATGGCAGCAGTCCTCCATGAGGTAGAGGAGCAACTGGCTCATGCCGTCATAGTCGGCGGCGTAGATGATCGAACGGCCCTCGCGGCGGCTGGTAACCAGCCCCGCATTGGACAGCACGTTGAGTTGGGCTGAGAGGGTGTTCGGCGTGATCCCGAGGGTGCGGGCGATCTCCCCGGCGGCGATCCCTTCGCGCCCTCCTTTCACCAGCAGGCGGAAGACCGCGAGCCGGGCATCCTGCGCGAGGGCGGATAGGCGTTTTATAGCCGCGTGCGGTTCCATAATTCCAAAATCATGGAAATACGGAAGGAGTCAAGCGGAAGGCGTTCGGACCCGGGTCGGCTGTGGTTGGTGAGCAGACATTGCGGTTCAGTCGTGTATGAACGCAGAACACCGACAAAGGGAGGCAATCTTGAATTCATACAAAGCCATTCTGATCGCGCTCTCCGCCGGGCTTTTCGTGCCTCTATCCGATGCGAACTCACAGGTTGACCATGGCGGCGTCACGCCACTGCACAAGATTCCTCCCGGCCAGTGGATCGAGAAGGTTGTGGGCGACATGGACCAACCGGGCCAGCCCTTTGTAATCCGCATTCACCATGATGCTGGCTATGTGGTTTTGCCGCACACACATCCGGAAGACGAAAACATCACCGTTTTGACAGGCAGTTGGGCTCTCGGAATGGGACCGCGCATCAACATGTCAGAATTAGAACCAATGGAGCAGGGAGCCTTGGGATTGGTGCCAAAGAAAATGGCGCACTTCGGGTATGCAAGGATCGAAACAACGCTGCAAGTTCACGGCATCGGGCCGTTTGTAAACCTGCCCATCGATCCTGTATTTGAGCTGACAGATAGGGGTGTCCTGTCCAAACCGTCGTTGCTCAAGCCCGGTGTTCCAACTTCGTCCAGCCCGCCAGACTGCTTCAAGCTGAAGGTTGGCGCGCATGTACAGGGTGACAAGGGTGACGGCACCGTCGTGGGAGCACTTTGCTCACCGGCTAATCAGTTCACTCAATACTGGATAAGAAAATCGAATGGCGATCGATTTTGGGCCACCCTCCAGTTTTTGAAGCCCCTATAAGTCGGCGGTATCAATCTGGCGGGCCAATCGGGAAATCTAAATGTCCGCAATGGGTGGTTATCCGACCTCGCGCAACCGAAGGTCCACGCGTCCACCAGCCTTCGAAAATCTGCAACGGGTCGGATCGGAGCCCTCCCACGGCCCTATTGGTGGAAAGCTCGGACGACAAAATAGTAGCCGAAGCGGGCGAGGATCGGGGCAGCCCACCCGAAGCGCCGCAGCAGGACCCCGTACACAACCTGCCACGCGATCGCCTCGGCGTTCATCAGCTGCTCTGACGGTGTGTCGCCGAAGAGCGCCCATTTGCGCAGCAGAACCGACTTCTCCAGCGGTTCGATCATGGCGGCCAACAGCGCGAGGATCCAGAATGCAGCCTCCCGACCTCGGCCGCGGACGAAGAGACCGAAGAGCCCCCCCAACACAAGGATGGGCGCAAAGCGGAAGGCGCATTCGCTGAGAATAGAAGCGTGGAGATAATGTGGCAGCGACCACGGCGGCCGCACATTCACGAAAGAGACATCGTAGCCGTTGCGCTGATCCACGGCGGCAAGGTGCGCTCCCCATGGGGTCAGGTGATTGATCCCCAGGTCGGTGAGTCCATAAAACAACCCGACCCCGACCGACCACAGGATCAGCACCCCCCACCGGCGGCCTTCGCCTAGCCGCGGTGTCTCCTGGGCCACGGTCCACGGTGACAGCATCACGCCGCCAACGCCCATGAGCAGGTAGATCATTGTCAGGCCCCATCCAAAATTGGCGGCCTGTTGAACCATGGGCGTGGGCCAGGGATGCAGATGGTAAAGGCCAGCGATGGCGAGAGCTGGTACGACCACCAGGAGGGCGAACAGTGCGAGCTCCCGTTTCGCGCGCGTCCAAGCGCTTGTCATGCCCGCTCCCCCGTCGCCCCTGGCTCGTTGCACCGATCACCATCGTAAGCGGAATCTGAATGGCGCCTAACAGCCTGTCGGACTTAGCGCGACGGGCGGATATCGGATAGGGTCGCGAGGTGATTTGCAGTCGCCTGGGGGGTGCCGATGAGTAATTTCCGCCAGGTTGATCGGGAGACTGGTTTTCTTCTGCCGCCTTCGGTGGACGAGTGGCTGCCGCGGCGTCATCTGGCGCGGTTCGTGGTGGAGGTGATCGAGGGACTGGACCTGAAGGCGATGAGCGTGAGCTATCGGGGCTCGGGTTCGGCATCGCACCATCCTTCGATGCTGCTGGGCCTGCTGGTTTACGGCTATGCGACGGGGGTGTTTTCGAGCCGCAAGCTGGAGCGGGCGACTTACGACTTGGTGGCGTTCCGCTTTATCGCGGCGAACGACCATCCGGACCACGACACCATCGCCACGTTTGCCCGCGCTTCTTGAAGGAGATCGAGGGCCTGTTCGTCGAGGTTCTGCGATTGGCGCGGGAGATGGGCGTTCTGAAGATGGGCACGGTGGCGCTGGACGGGACCAAGATCCACGCCAATGCCAGCCGACATAGCGCGCTTTCCTATGAGCACGCGGGCTTATGAGCACGCGGGCAAGATCGAGGCGCGGTTGAAGGCGGAGGTCGCCCTTCTGCTGGCCAAGGCCGAGGCGGCCGATCGTCCCGGCGCCCAGACGATAAGGAAAGTCACCGGCAGTTTTGCAACCGGGCGGAGTTTTTCGCATCGGGGTTATCCAGCGGCCTGGAC
>JAYUBD010000380.1:0-16864 GCA_043740995.1 Caulobacteraceae bacterium
ACTCAGCCGAGTAACGCTTCCGCTTGCCCATCATGGGTCCGTCCTTCAAAGGGCGAACCAAGCTTAACCACCTGTCCGGATTCCGGGGACCACCTCATACATCAGGGGATACCACCCCCTATCGTCAGCCTGCGTGGGCCATTTTGCAGTTTGTGTGCCGATCGCAAGTAGGGAACGGACAGTTCCGACATCACCAGATCGGATTGCATCGTTGAATTCGGCCAACGAATAGAGCGGAGCGTTTCCGAGCGAGCGCCATCCGGCTGAGCGAGCCATGTCATTGGCCGATAAGCCTGCTTTGTTGGTGATCTTTGGATTGGCACCGCGCGCCATCAGCGACGATGCGATGTCGATGTGATTCCCGGCAACTGCGGCCATCAAAGGCGTGGTCCCATCGCCGTCAGCAACATTTGGAACCGCGCCTCTGTCCAGAAGGAGAGCCACGACCAAGCTGGAACCTCGATAAGCGGCTATCGAAAGTGGGATGACCTTCCGGCCGTTCACGACACCGCCATTTGGATCGAGGCCGCTGACAAGCATCTTTTCCACCGTAGCTCTGTCATTCGCTGCGGCCGCGGCAGCTAGAACTGAAAGACCATCTTCATCGAGAAAGCTACTGCCCGCTTTGCTCCTGAGGAGTTTCGCAATTTCTGCCGATCCCATAGCGTTTGCCATGGCGATGGCCGAGGTGGTTCCGGCTTTGCGTGCGGGGTCGGCACCAAGATCAAGCAGCCCCTTGACGACATCTATCCGTCCTTGCTGCACGGCAATCATCAGCGCGGTCACACCATTCGCGTTGCCGAGATCAACGGGGGCACCTGCTTTGACGAGCCTTTCGAGGATGGTCAGTTCACCGAGCGCAGCGGCGAGAACAGTTGCCGGATTGCCTTGTTCGTCTGCGGCATTGGGCCGTACGCCGGCTGCGATAAGGCGGTCTACTGCTTGTAAGTCACCCTGGGTCACTGCACCGACAAGGTCGTTTGCGGCCATTGGGCGAACCGGAGGGAGAGGAAGGAGTGCAGTGAGCGTGGCATCTCCGCGCCATGTCGCGAGAGAGTGTGCCGACGCACCATCGTCGCCCACCACATCGGTTTTTGCACCGCGGCTTATGAGCAGCTTGGCGACGTCGCTATTTCCGTAGAATATGGCGACCATCAGAGGCGTCCAGCCACGACTATTGGAAACGTTTACGTCAGCTCCGCGGTCGAGAAGTAACTCAATCGTTTCCATTCGCCCAAGCGCTGCTGCAACCGCTAGCGGCGTGTCGCCTGTCGCGAACTGCGCATTGAGCGCAGCCGGGCTGTCGAGAAGCCGGAATAAGGCCGGGTGATCGGTCTTCCCGATTGCGTCAATTATTTTAGTCTGATTGTCCGGTACCGCAGGCTGTGCGTGGGCGATAGCGACACTGAGCAATGCAATCCCAGCGATGAACCCTGCTGCTTTTGGCACCGTCGTGGACCCCCATTCACGAGGAGTTGAGGATGATCCGAGACTGGCACCTAGTCAACGGTTCTGAGTGGCAACGGTCGGGACAGCCCGTGAGGAAATCACATCTAATCCCACTGAACCTCCACCCTTCACCCTGAACGGTTTTCTGTGCAAGTCTGGTTTTGAGACCAACATGTGGAGGGTGCCCTATGTCTAGATTTGGCCCAATCCTAGCGACGGTTTTTTGCGTAGGTTACATACCAGAAACGCACGCCGACCCGCTGCCGGTACAGGTAATCCTCACTGCGCCAAAGGCAGTGCCGATCCTCGGTGGTGACAACAACACCTCGGGAATCGTATCCAACGTCAAGTTAATTCTTACACGGGACGTGCTAACATCTAATAAGGAGACAACCTACTGGTCCATATCATATAACTATTATAACGGGTCTTTTCGGTGGGAGGACTACCAAGAAATCTATATAGACTTTGTGGACAATCTTGGAGTTGTATTGCTAACTCACGGCGTCGTAGTTGCAGCGCCTTCAAATGACTGTCACTATGGCGGTGGGATTGTGGTGACCCAAAAAGGAATAATGGACTTTGACTTTCGTAATCACGAGATAACTATAAACGTAAGTGGTAGTACGCCGATTCCAGGACATCCAAATAAAGACCATCACTGTTAAATCCAGGGCCGCGGATGCCAATGCGGAAACGATGATTCACGGGCGGGAAAACGGATAAGCTTATCGCTCAGACGAGCATCCTCAGATAACGTAGGGCGGCCGAGGTTCGACATCACGCGCGGTCGCCGCTGCTTATCAGTCCACTTGCCCCGATATAGGTGCAAGACGAACGACGCCAAGAAAGGCACGGCCGCGTCGCCGAGATACATCAGGGCAATATTCGCATCATGCGAGGCCCTGGGCGGCCCGCTCAGGTTGGCCTAGGGCGAGGGCCTGCTGAAGTTGGCCGGCCGCCTGTGGCCTTCCAAGGAACTGCGCGAGATCATTCAGTCGGTGCCCTGGGTGCCCGCCGGGAAGCTGGAGAACACGGCCTGCGCGCCGATCGCTGTGGCGGCTTCCTCTGCCCTCACCCGACCGACGTTGACCTTCGGCCGCCCCTGCCCGTCCAGCAGCTCGGGCTCGCGCTGCCGGTCGTCGTCGCCGACGATGCAGATGTCCTGCTCCGGGTAGAACGCCCGATAGGTCTGCGCCACCGGCAGCAGGTTCCCCGCAGTGAAGGTGGCGATCTCCGACATGTCCGTCATCCCGTGGAGCGTGGCCGCGGTTGCGAAGCCTTCCGCGATCAGCAGCGGCCCCGACGGTGAAGTGCCGCCCTCCATTGGCCGCCCTTCTGAAACTGCTTGAGCCGTTCGGCCCGATCTTCTGCACGCTCCACATGCTCTCGTCCGCGTCCTGCACCGGCACCAGCAAGCGCCCGGCATTGTTCTGCCGCAACCCGTGGACCTTAACGCCCTTGCCGGCCAGGTAGCGGTGTGCCTAGGTGAGCGTCGCGGCTGCCCACATCGCATCCACCTACTGCGCCGTGCGCTTCGCTTCCTGCTCGCGCTCAAGCGCGCGGTCGTGGCGCTTCTGCGCCGCCTCGGCCGCCATCTGCCCCCGGTCCTGGGCGCCAAGCGCGGCGAGCTGGCCGCTGGCCTTCCAGTTCTGCCGCGCCCGCGTCTTGTGGTTCTGGATGACCCGGCCGGGCGGCCGTCGGGTGCCCGGTATAGGCGCCGCTGCGGCGAATTGCTCGGCAGGTTGGCGTCCGCAGCGGTGTGGACGAGCCCTTCGCCGGCAGCCACCGCGTGAACACTTGATGACTGAAATCCTTGACGTAGGCGCGGTAGGCGACCCGGTTGCCGTAATCGTTGCACATACAAGCTCACGCTGTGCGCGTCGGCGATGTCGACCGGATGATTGGCGTTGCCAACCGCATGAGCGCGACCACGCCGATAACGACCGAGCCGATACCAGCGAAGATCTGCTGCCATAATCCGTGAGCACCGCCGATGTACGACAGGCCGAGCACGAGGTGATAGCCGGCGAAGGCGGCCGGTGCGGTGAGTGCGAATGCCACGACGAGACGGACGACTGTCGATCGGGTCATGATCAGGACGGCTTGGCCGACGCCCAGAGCAACGGCGCCCGCCACGAACCCAACGGCAATCGCGCCCAGCACGCCGGCCCCGGTTTCGTAGGCGAACCTGCCGACGGTGACCGCAGCGAATAGCGGCAGTGCCAGGATCGCCATATTGAACATGAGGGCGATCAACGCGCCGATTCCGAGCAAGCTGAAAATGATACCGAGCACCATGGACATGACCCTCCTGGCAGTCAAGTTTTACGTCGCCTCGCTTTGTCTGTCTTGCCACCTTGATTTGAGCAACGTTGCCTCACCTGCAATACGTGAAGCCGCCAAACCGGCTCCGTGAGGAGCCGGCAGGGTGGGTTTGCGGCTATACGGCATTGCGGACAGGGCTTACGCCCCGCCTCCCTTGCGGAAGTCGAACAGCGGGATGCCGAGCTTGCGGGCTTTGTCGGCCAGGTTGTCGGAGATGCCGGAGCCGGGGAACACCACCACGCCGATTGGCAGCACGTCGAGCAGTTGGTCGTTTCGCTTGAACGGGGCGGCGTTCCTGTGCCGGCTGAAGTCCGGTTTGAAGGCGACTTGTGGGACCTTCCGGCTGTCGGCCCAGCAGGCGGCGATGCGTTCGGCGCCCCTGGGCGATCCTCCGTGCAGCAGCACCATGCCGGGGTGCTTGCCGTGGACCCGGTCGAGTGCTGCCCAGATCGCCCCGTGGTCGTTGCACTCGTAGCCGCCGGCGAAGGCGACTTTCGGGCCGGGCGGCACCATCACCTCGGTCTCGGCCCGACGCTTGGCTGCCAGGAAATCGCGGCTGTCGATCATCGCCGCGGTGAGCTTGCGGTGGTTCACCATCGATCCGGCCCGCGGCCGCCAGGCGGTTCCGGCGTGCGCCTCGAACAGTTCGGCGGCTTGGTCACGCATCAGCTCGAAGGCGTTGCGTCGCTCGATCAGCGTCAGGCCCTCGCCCAGTAGCCGCTCCAGTTCAACGGACCTGATCTCGGAGCCGTCCTGGTCCTTCTGGCTGCGCTTCTGCGCCTGCTCGTTCGTGTCGAGTTCGCGTTCGATCCGGTCGCCGGCGCGGTGGAACACGTTGACGGTGGACCAGAGCAGGTCTTCGAGGTCGGGCTCCAGCCGGGTGTCGGTCAGGGTGGCGACAAGGGCGTCGAAGATATCTGCCAGCGCGGTGCGGATCGTGTGCTCCTCGGGCAACGGCCTCGCGTCGGGTTCGTCCTGGAAGGGGCGGTGGCCATAAAGCTGGAGTTCCGTGAGGAGGGATGCGGTCGAGGATTCGGCGTGGTGCGGCTCGTGCTCGGGGAAGGTGTTGTCGGTCATCGTGGTTGCCTCCGGCTGCGGCCGCGCCCATCGCGGCCTTCGCAGGCGTCGAAGACCGGAGGCGGACCGGGCTTGCACCGCAGCGCGTTTGCGCGAGCGGCCGCAGCGCAGCGGAGGACGGCGTGGGACGGCTATTTTGCTTCGCGATGCAAAGCCGCGCTGGCGGCGGCGGAAAATAGCTGGCCGCAGCCGTTGCCGGCCCGGACCGCTTCCGGTCCGATCGCCCTCTCAGAAGGCCGTGGGCGCGGTCCCCTCCGCCGGGCTGGCGTGGCACGGTGACATTGCGACACACGATGCACGTCGCTGGACTCAGCCGCTCCTTCCATGCTGGTCAGGGGATTTCAAGAATCGTGCCACGTCCTCGGGGGCAAGCTGCACCCGGATTGCGTTGATGAGTGCCTCGGCTCCGAGCTGCCGCAGGTCATCGTTGAAGTCGCCCATTGTTGGTGTCAGCACCAGCGCGTCGATCCCGCTGCACTGCGTTCGCTGCGCCAGCGTTTCCGCCGCGCGTCGTCCGGCCGGGTCGTTGTCGCGCGCGATGTAGAGGCGGCGCAGTGTTTTTGGCAGCACCAGGGCCGCGAGGTGATTGGCTGATAGGGCCGCGGCAATTGGGAGTGTCGGTAGGATGATCCGCAGCGACAGCATCGTTTCGATGCCTTCCCCAGCCCCCATGACGTCGAGTGCCGTGCCGAACCGCACCGCGTTGCCAATAAGGTGGCCCATCGCGCGTCGCGGTGTTGCGACCTGCGCCTTCATGCGACCGGACGGGTCGAGCCAGGTGCGGTGCGCCCCGGTTATGTTGCCGTCGAGGTCCGTGATGGATGCAATAATCGCCGGCCAATCATCACGATCCCCGAGATCAGCGGGACCATCGTGACGGTAGAAGCAGCGCGGGTGAAAGCGCAACGCCGTGCAGTTCCGCAAATCGGTAATGCCGCGTTCGCGCAAATACGTTTCGGCGACGGTTCTAAGGATAGGCTTGGACCCGGCAATAAGCCGACGTGCTGCCTCAGGTGATCCTGCCGGTGCCGGTGGTTGACGGTCCGCGACTTCAGGTTTCGGCAAGCTGAGGAATGTCCGCGCCTCATCGAGTATGTCACGGACCGCGTCGAGCCCGCGGTTGGCGGCAATCAGGTCGAGAAGATCGCCGTGCTGGCCCGTTGCAGCGTCGGTCCATTTGCCGGCGGCACCCCTGCCAGACTCCGGCCCGTGCAAGCGGACATACATGCTGCGACCTGGTGAGTTGCCGACATCGCCGACAAGCCAGTAGCGACCCTGACGATAGCCGTTGGACAGATAGTGGCGGCAGACGGCCTCGGCATTCCCGGCGAGGCGGCGTGCCAATTCGGACGCCGTGTTCGGCATCGCGGCCTCCAAAACGAAAAAGGGGCCCGCCGTTGCCGACGGGCCCCCTGGTTGCAGCAGTGGGTGGGCTACTCGGCCGCGATCGCGTGGGGTGCGATCTCGACCGGCTCATCCTCAGCTGCAGCGTCTTCCTCGGCCATGGCCGGTTCGCCGCCATCTGCCGCCGTTTCTTCGCCGGCCATTTCGATGATGTCGTCCACCTCGGCCTCGGCCACCTCGACGCCGATCGGCATGGCACGGCCCGGCGTGCGCAGCGGCTCGGGCAGCCATCCGGAATTGGCCAGCAGCACCTCTGCCTTCTCCGCCATCTCGCCCTTCTTGAGATGGTCGATCAGCTGTGCAGCCTGCTCGCCTTTGGCCTCCCGCACCGCTTGCAGGATGCGCGCCTTGGTGACCCGGCCCAGGTAGGTGTCCACCGTCGGTGTCCAGCCCGCCGCCGCCATGTCGAGATCGACCACCTTCGCCAGCACGTCGGCGTGCGCCAACGCCTGCGGTCGCCGGTTGTAAGCTTCGTGCACGCCGTTGACGCTCAGCCCGACGCAGTGCGCGAAGAGCGATTGCCGGTTCTGCTCTGCCAAGCTGGACAACGTGGCCCACAGGTCTTCTGGCTGCTTGGGCATCAACGCCAGCCAGAACTGGTGCCGGTCCGTCAGCGTCCGCGCGACTGCGGTGTCGTTCAGACCCGGCGCCTGCGCGTTAAACGTGACGCTCTTCACGTCGAGGTCCAGGCAGGAGTTCAGCCCATAGCCGTAGAACAACCGCAGGCAGAGGGCGTGTAGCGCGGCCAGGAACGCGACCTCCGGGTGTTCGCCCATGGCGTTCCGAAGGGCCAAGGTCCGGTGCGCGGTCAGCTCGGTCAGCAGCCGGTCCGGCAACGCCTTGATGCCGTCGTCCTCCTCCGGTTCGGTGGCTGGCTCCGGGTTGCCATGGATGGTGCTGCCGCCTGAAGAGGCATACGAGATAGCGTAGTCCGGTTCGGCGCTGCCGCCGCCGCCGCCCATGTCGGCTTCCGGCTCCGACGGGATCGGCAACTCATCCTCGGGCCGGATATAGCCGCGCTCGACCTTCAAGGCGCCGGCACCGTCGATGCTGACGAACGCGCCCGCACGCGCAATCTCCTCCGGATCGAACGCCACAGGCCGATCCTCCAGCGTACCGAGCATGGTTTCGATCTCGGTCATGCGCTGGTCGATTGCCTCGGGTATGTCCTCGACGGCGGCATACTCCTCCTCGAGCTGATCATATTCCGCCCGCAGCGCGTCGCGTGTCGCCTCCTCGTCAACCGTCAGCAGCACGGTATCGCCCCGGAGCTGACGCAGCCCGAAATTATGGCCGTAAGCGAAGTCGGGCGCGACCTCGATCCATTTCCAGCCCTCGGCGGCCACGGTCTCCGCATCACGCTGGAGCTTCTCGGCCACAAGTTGATCCAGTAGTGCCGGGTCTTGCAGCCAGCCGCCGTCATCTCCCTGGAACAGGTCGCGCATCACGGTGCCGCCCGCTTCCTCGTAGGCATCCACGCTGACAAACAGTGCCCGCTTGTCGGCCGCGCGCACGGCGTCCTCGGTCAGCATCCGCCGGATGACATAGGCTTCCTTCGCGTACGACTGGTTCAGCCGGTCAAAGACCTGCTCCTGCCGCTCGTGGTCACTGTTGACCGTGAACGCGATCAGCTGGTCGAGCGTCAGGCCGTCGTCGGCATAGATGTCCAGCAGCTTGGGCGAGACCGATGCCAGCCGGAGCCGCTGCTTCACCACAGCGACGGACACGAAGAAGGCGGCGGCGATCTCCTCCTCGGACTGGCCTTTCTCGCGCAGCGCCAGGAAGGCCCGGAATTGGTCAAGCGGATGCAACGGGGCGCGCTGGACGTTCTCGGCCAGGCTGTCCTCCTCGGCGATGCCGTCCAGGCGGACAACGCAGGGTATGGGCGCGGTCTTGGCGAGGCGCTTCTGCTTCACCAGAAGCTCCAGCGCCCGGAAGCGACGCCCGCCCGCGGGGATCTCGTACATGCCGGTTTCGATGCCGGCGGCGTCCAGCACGGGTCGCACGGTGATGGATTGCAGCAAGGTGCGCCGAGCGATGTCGTCGGCGAGCTGCTCGATGGATACGCCCGCCTTGATCCGGCGGACGTTGCAGGCGCTGAGTAGCAGCTTGTTCAAGGGAATGTCGCGCGAGGCGCTGAGCGTGATCTTCTGAACCGATTGGGCCACGGTAGGTCTCCGTGACGGGCCGGCCGGGAGACGCTCTCTCGACCTCCTAACCCGTCAAGAGGCCTTCACGGCCCTCTCACTCTCATCGCACCCGGGGACGCAAAGCCAGATCGGCGTAGAGACGGATATCCGCCTCCACACCTTTCCAGATCAGCGCACGCCAGCCAGCAACTTCGCCGCCTTGCCCTCCAGTTCCACCCGCGCATCCTGATGCGGTTTGGACCGGGCCAGCGCGGTGATGCCCTGCACGAAATCGAAGATGGACTCCGGCGGCCGCCCCTCCTCGTCGAGCACCGTGGCAATGATCTTCGCCGTCTCTGGCTTGGAGAACCCCTGCTTGCGCAGGAAACTCTCGCGATCGTCGTCCTTGCGCGCCACGATCCGCTCGCGCGATGCCTTGATCCCGGCCATGAACGGCGCGGGCGACGAGTTGGCGAAGTTCTCCAACGCCGGTGCCGCCTCGTGCGCAAACCGATTGGCGGCGAACTTGCTGTGCCGGATGCTGATCTCCTCGAAGCCCTCGGCGCCCCAGATGTTTCGGTTCATGCACACCGCGCGCAGGAAGAAAGACGCCATGCCCAGGGTCTTCGATCCGACCTCGCTGTTCCAGCAGTAGAAGCCGCGGAAATAGAGGTCCGGGTCGCCGTTGGGCAGGCGGCCTGCCTCAATCGGGTGCATGTCGTCGACCAAGAACAAGAAGACGTCGCGGTCGCTGGCGTAGAGGGTGGTCGTGTCCTTCGTTACCTCGACGAACGGGTTATGCCGCATCGTCGACCAGTCCAGCAGACCCGGCACCTTCCACCGTGTGTCACCCACTCCGTCTCCGGCGATCTTCATCACGGCGGAGACGAGCTCATGGTCCCAAATGCGCCCGTAATCCGGCCCGGTGACGGCGCGCAGCTCGACACGGCCGTCGTCGGCTTCGAGCGTCTTGATCAGCTCGGCCCGATGCGACAGCAGGCCGTGCTGCATGTTAATTGCCGCCAGCGGCGCAGGAAGCTGACGCAGGTAGCCGGCGGGGGCGCCGACTAGGCTGCACATCTGGGCGAAAGACCAATGGGTGGGTGCGACCGGCTCGGCTCGGCCCGGCACGATCAGCGCTATACGTTCGGCGTTGTCGCGGCTTGCCTCCACCCGAAGCGCGCGTGTCTCAACCGTGCGAGCGGTCGCCCGGTCGGCTCTGGCGCGGACAGCGGCGTGGAGAGCGTTGAGGGAAAGGTATCTCTCATCGTCGGGGCGGGAAAACCACTCGGACGAGACGTGGCCGATACGCTCGCCGCGTGAGATATCGACTTTGAAGGCGCTGGTGACGGCCGATGCGTTGACATCGGCTCGGCTGATGGAGGCTGAATGTTGCATGGGGATGCTCCGCGACGGGTTGATCGGGAGACTCTCCCTCGACCTTGAACTCGTCATGGCGACAGCCGCCTGGCTCTCACTCTTCGCCTATCCGCTCCGGCAAATAGCGACCGCAAATGTTCGCCCTACGTTCGAATTCCGCTTGGGGAGGCGAAAACCGGGGGTTCCGTCGCCAAACCTGCGAACGCGACCTTTGAGCACCTTCTACAACAGGTTACGGTGGCCGTGCCCCGATTCGCATCAACAGGACTCTCGCCCCTCCATGAACATCCAGCAGATCCAAGTGGTTCAAATTGTCTTGGACGAGCGCAATCCCCGAATCGCGCACGTGGTCGCCGACATCACAACGGCGGCGCCGCAAGATTGGATACCGTTGGCTCTGGGGCAGCATTCTCCAGAAGACCAGGAAAGTGGGTCGGCCTCAACTTACTCGAGCCTTAAAGCCTCGATCCGAGCCTACCGCGGACTCATCTCTCCGATAATCGTTACCCCAAGGGCGGACGGTCTATTCCTCGTCATCGAGGGCAATACTCGCGTTGCCATCTTTCGCGAACTTGCTAGTGAAGGCTCGCCCGGCGACTGGGCGACCGTCCCGGCAATTGTTCAAACCGATCTGGAGGAGGAAGGTGAGCATGCCATTCGGCTGCAAGCACATCTTGTGGGCCCTCGCCCCTGGCGGCCCTACGCTAAGGCAAAATACCTCCATGACCTCTACATCAACCAGAAGATGTCGATTGGCGAGATCCTAGATTTCTGCGGCGGCAATGCCCGCAAGCGGGAAATCGAGGAGTATATCGCCGCTTACAAGGACATGAATCAACACTACCTGCCCATCGTCCATGCTGAGGGCGCTCAACCCGATTACTCACTTTTCAGCTCGTTCAAAGAGCTTCAGAACATCAAGCCAGCCCTCATTCGGGCGGGACACAGCGAAGCCGAGTTCGCGGCATGGGTCCATGAAGGGCGCATGGCTCCGCAGAATATGGTGCGTCAGTTGCCCAGGATTCTCGCCCATCCCGAGGCGCGCAAACAGTTCTTCTCCCATAATGCACGCGAGGCAGTGAAGGTACTTGATCAGCCGGCCACGAACGCCGTCCTGGGAAGCGCTTCTCTCGAGCAGATTGCGACCACTCTCGCGGTCAAGATGCGGCAGCTGAACTGGCCAGACGTCCAGGCCATGCGGCAGGCTCTGGACGGTCAGCCCGCGGTTGCGCTGCTCGAATGCTTCGAGGAGCTTAAATCGGTTGCCGAGTATCTTGGGGCAGTGGAGCGTGCCTGAAGGCGACGTGCACCGCGCACTGGTCCGTTTGCTCTCACAGCGCATCGCCGGCGACAAGCCGCTCGGCTGGGCGAGCTTCATTGACGGCGCCTGCTTTGACGAGCGGGCGGGCATCCCTCCGCAGCTTGGGGATTTTCGGCCCGACGTTTACGCCGTCGAGCGTGTCTCGCGGCGGATCGTCATCGGCGAAGCCAAGACGGTCGACGACATCGACAACGATCATACCCGGAGCCAGCTTGCGTCCTATTTTCGGCATCTTGCGAGCGGACCGGCGGGCGAAATATGGATGGCGGTACCAATGCTGTCGGGCGGCGCGGCCCATCGCCTATGCCGCGCGGCGCGCGCAAGCGCCGACGCGGGCCAGATCGGTTTTGTCATCACGGGTTGGCTGTTCGGCCCGAAGCCCGTTGTCGAGACCTGGCGTGGATGAAACCCCCGCCTTCGCGCTGAGGTCCGAGCCTCGGCTGATTGCGAAGCATGCATCCTTCCCTTACCAGCAGGAGGCCGTGACTTTCGTTCAGTCGCGGGAGGCGTGCGCGATCTTTCACGAGCAGGGGCTAGGCAAAACCAAAATCGCGATCGACGCCATCCTAGCCTGGCTCGGCACGAAACAAATCGATACCGCCCTGGTTTTCACCAAAAAGGCGTTAGTGGATAATTGGCGCCGTGAATTCGCCCAACACTCCTATCTGAAGCCGAGCGTCCTTACGGACAGCGGATCGCATAATTACTATGTTCTGACGGCACCCGTGCGCGTCATCATCGCCCACTATGAGATAGCTAAAAAGGAAGAGAAGCGGATCACAGCATGGCTAAAAACACGCAAGGTCGCCGTCGTGCTCGACGAGGCTGTGAAGATTAAAAACCCGGATGCCGATCTGACGCAGGTCTTTTTTCGCCTCAGTAAGCTTTTCGCCAAGCGTGTGGTTATGACGGGCACCCCGTCAGCGAACCGTCCCTTTGACGTCTGGGCGCTTGCCTATTTTCTCGATCACGGTGAGACGCTTGGCGACGACTTTCGCACATTCAAGCGCGAGACCGACATCCCGCGCGATATCACTGTCACCGACGCGGCGTTCGCGGCGTACCGCTCTCGCCTGGCTTCGATCCAGGAGCGGCTGGCCCGCATTTCGATCCGGGAAACCAAGGATGGTGGCCGCGTCGTGCTCCCCGGCAAGGAGTTTGTGCGAATGGAGTGCCGCTGGGAGCCGGTGCAATTCGAGCTTTACCGTCGAGTACGAGAGGACCTCCGCGCGACTCTCATGCGGGAAGGACAACTCGTCGATGAAGACCAGGAAGTGATTTTGAAGCGCCTGCTGCGCTTGGTCCAAATCGCGTGCAATCCCGCCCTGCTTGATGAATCCTACCGTGAAGAGCCGGGCAAATTCGGCGACCTCTACGACTTGGTTAGCGACATCTGCCGCTCGGGGGAGAAGGCCATAGTCTTCACCCAATTCAACGAGAATTCCAAATGGCTTGCGCGAAAGCTTCAGCCTTTTGGGTGCTTGCTTTTGAACGGAAAGATGCCGATGGATCGCCGCACCGAGGCGGTGCGCTGGTTCATGGAAAATCCGTCTGACCGGGTATTGGTGGCAACGACGGGCGCCGCCAAGGAAGGGCTCACGCTCACGGCGGCGAATCATGTGATCTTCTTCGATCGTGGGTATAGCCTAGACGAATATCTGCAAAGTCAGGACCGCATTCACCGCGTGTCCCAGACCCGGAAGTGCTTTGTTTACAACCTAATCATGCGCGATTCGATCGACGAATGGATTGAGGCCCTGATCGAGCAGAAACGGCTCGCAGCTCAGCTTGTTCAAGGCGACATCACGCCTGACGCTTACGCGGAACGGGCTAATTTTTCATTCACAGACCTCTTGAATCGGATTCTTGCCCGTGAGCCCGAATGAGCCCGCTGTGAACGCTGTTGGCATCGGCGCCGAAGACGTCCAGGAAGACGTAATCATCCTCCGCGGGCGTGAGCTGAAGATCAATGTCGGTTACGTGGATCAGATGAGCTTGCGGTTCTTCGCCGAGAACCCGCGCATCTATTCAACCTTGTGGAGAGAGGACGGGCCGGAGCCGACCCAGTCGGAGATTTTCGATGTGCTGAGCAAGCGCGAGAATGTTCGCGAAGTGCTGCTGCCCTCGATACGGTCTAACGGCGGCCTCATCGAGCCGCTGCTGGTCAGGGGCAATGTCGTCCTCGAAGGGAACAGCCGCCTTGCGGCCTACCGCTTACTGGCACAGACGGACGCCGCGAAATGGCAGAAGGTGAGGGTCCGGAAGCTTCCCGATAGCATCAGCGACGCCGAGGTGTTTTCGCTTCTCGGCGAATATCACATTGTCGGACGGACAGATTGGGCACCGTTCGAGCAGGCGGGATACCTGTACCGCCGCCACAAGCAATTCGGTGTCACGGTCGAAGCGCTCCACAAGGAGATCAGTCTGTCGGCGGCCCGCATCAAGCACATAATTACAGTCTACCAATACATGATCGATGTCGGCGATCGTCAGCCCAACCGATGGAGCTACTACGACGAACTGCTCAAGGGGCGGCGTTTTGCGAAAGCGACGACACTATATCCCGAGTTCCAGCAAGTGATTGTCGAGAAAATCCAGTCAGGAGAAATCGAACGCGCAGTCGACATCCGCGACCGGTTGCCGCTCATCGTCGCTGTCGGAGGCAACACGCTCAAGAAGTTCGTCCAGGGCAAGGTCTCGTTCGAACACGCCGTCGCCGACGCGAAAGACCGCGGTGCAGGTGACTACACCGGACGGAAGCTCCGAGACTTTCGCAACTGGCTTGCCGAGGAACAGTTGGCTCGTGAACTTGAGAAAACGGGAGACAGCGAGAAGAAGTCGCTGCGCTACGAACTCAGCCAGATCGAGCGCCGTATACGGAAATTGCTTACAATCCTCGGCGATTAGACAGCGCCATTTGTCGGGCGCTCTGAATAAAAAGCCTTTGCGTCCTCGGTGGAAGCGCCAGCCGGCCCTTGTCGACTTCTCTCGGCCGCCCCCGCGATACAGGGGTGACAATGATAGCAGTGACCGTTCGACCATCCCGGCCTATTGCGCCTCGGCCAGTAGTCTGACATGTTCTTGCTATGTTCTGGAGAGCGACATGGGCGACGGCAGCGCCATCGAATGGACCGATGCGACGTGGAATCCGGTGACTGGGTGCACTCGCATCACTACGGGCTGCGATAACTGCTACGCACTACGCTTCTCCGAGCGGTTTCGAGGCGTGCCTGGGCATCCGTTCGAGAGCGGATTCGATCTTACGCTTCGACCCTTGCGCCTGGACCAGCCTCTCAACTGGCGTAGGTCGCGTATGATCTTCGTCAACTCAATGAGCGATCTATTCCACAAGGACGTGCCGCATGCGTTCATAGATCGCGTCTTCGACACGATGGAGGCGGCTGACTGGCACGTGTTTCAGCTCTTGACTAAGCGTAGTTCCCTCGCACGCGATTATCTGCAGGCTCGCTACGCCGGGCGGCCAGCGCCAGGACACATCTGGGTCGGTGTGTCGATTGAAGATGCTCGCGCCAAGTCGCGCGTCGAGCATCTCCGAACAGCTCCTGCGGCTGTTCGCTTCCTCTCAGTCGAGCCGCTTGTCGGGCCCGTTGGCAGTCTCAACCTCTCTGGCATCGACTGGGTGATCGTAGGCGGCGAGAGCGGTCCCGGTGCGCGCCCGATGGCCATAGAGTGGGTGCGCGCCATCCAGCGCCAGTGTGTGCAACACAAAGTCGCATTCTTTTTCAAGCAGTGGGGCGGAACCAGACCGAAGTCGGGAGGGCGTATTCTAGATGGGCGCGAGTGGAACGAGATGCCGAGATTGGCCACGGCGTGAGACCAGCCGCCCCCTCAGTTGCCGCTGCGATGCGAACGACCCTCGGACAGTCAGTGGACCGGTGGAACGGGCCGATCATAAAACATATGCTGCGGCGGGTAAGGCGATTGCCGACCACGAACCTTACACGCTAAGCCGTATCCAGGGACGTCGTGCGCGGGTGATGGCCGCATCCCGGGTGACACGGGGGGAATGATCATGGCGTTATCGAGCAACAGCGACATACCAAGCAAAAACAATTCGGCACTCGACCTATTTCGGCGCACCGAGGAAGGGTTGGAGAAGAGCCGTGGCAAGCCGATCGCGCTCCCGGCCACCCAGCAGGAAATTGGCGGCGAGCTGATCGCGATCCTGTCGAAAGGCCTTTATACCAATCCGCTCGACTGTCTTCGGGAGTACGCGCAAAACGCGGTCGACGCCAAAGCTGGCACAATCACCATTAAAATTACGGGCAATACAGCGGTGATCCTTGACGACGGCGTGGGCATGGGCCTTGCCCAATTGCTCGAGGCAAAAAGGTTCGGGCTGTCGTCCAAGTCGATAAGCCAACACGTAGGCTTTCGTGGCATCGGCATCTATTCAGGCTTTGACCTCTGCCGAAGGCTGGTGATTACCTCCACCCGCGCGGGTGAACCCGAGATCTACGAAATGTCGTTTGAGTTCGGCGCCATGAAGGCGCAACTTGACAAGGAGCGACAGAGCACCGCGGGGGATGAGCGAACATCGCTTGTTGACCTGCTGAGTGCACACACACGGATTGCGCGTACGGAGGCGCCGGAACAGGCGGAGGAGCATTACGCTTACGTCGAGCTGCGGGAGATCCAGCCCGAGCATATCGAGCGGCTTTCCGACCGTCGCCGCCTGCGCGACTACCTCCTGCAGAACTTGCCAATTGCCTTCGCGCCGGGTTTCGTGCACGGCGCAAAGATCGACAGGCACCTCCGGCAGTCAGTGCCGGGGTACAATCCCGTAATTGTCAAGCTGCAGCTGAGCGGCAGCCCAGAGGAGTCTGTGTACAAGTATGGTCCGACCGCTGTTCAAATGGCCGAGCACGCCAAGGCCGTCTTAGCGCAACCCGGCAAGCTCATTTCCGAGCCGAAGCTGAACCTCAAGCTTGCTGAGCCGAGCTTCCGCGAGATCCAGAACAAATCTGGACAGTCGATTGCCTTTTATTGGGCTTGTCTCAACCAAGAACGCATGCGTCTTGAGCCTAAGGAAGACAATCCGCAATTTGAGGGTTTCATATACAAAGTAAAAGGATTCTCTATTGGGGATCGCAACAAGTTGCGTCCTATGTTCCCGCGGCCGCAACTTTATCCGTGGTTCACGGGCGAGGTATATGTCATCGACCCCAACGTAGTGCCCAACGCAGAGCGGAACGACTTTGAGACGAGCGTCGCGAAGACGACGCTTGAGGTCGAACTTCTCGGCGATTTTCAGAAACATCTGAAGAAGCTTGCCGAGACCTTTCAGGCGCGAGCGAAGGCCGAGGAGCAAATCAACAAATACGCCAACCAGATCGCGGCCTTGGAGCAGGACTATAGTGCGGTCGCCGGTACTCAGCGGGTGCTCCAAGACAGCGATTTGGAGCGGCTAAACGAGCTAAGCAACATCATCGACGACCTTCCCGACCGGCGAAGGAAGGTCGGACCAGGCGATGATCAAGCCCGCGCCGAGTCCCTGCTCGTCCGTGCCAAGACGCTGCGCAAGTCGCTTGCGACCTTCATCCAGAATCCACAATCGACGGTCGCAAAACGCCGGGCGGAGGAAAACAAGCAACGGAGCGAGCCTCCTGCGGGAGGCGGCGACGCTAAGCAGGCAGTGCACGTTCCACACCTTACTGAGTTGTTTACTGAGGCTGGCTGGGACCTCGAGCCAGCCGCCAGTGAAATTGTCGCGCTTATGCAGGGGGCGCTTGACGACCTCCTTGGCTACGGCTCC
>JAYUBD010000381.1:0-5545 GCA_043740995.1 Caulobacteraceae bacterium
TTCATGCATCGCCACATCGGCGATCCGGTCGGCGACCCTTCCGCCCGCGCGGGGCAGGAAGGACGCCCGCACCCGCCAGGCGCGTTGGCCAAGTCGCAGGTCGAGGCTGGCCGGCTGCACCTGATCGGCGCCGATCGGCTCGGACCCTGCGATGGCGCCCGCGCCGATCAGGGCTTCGATAGTTTGACAGGGCAGGATGCCGGAAGGGTGAGTCATGAGGCGCGGATTAGTCGTTGACCGGCGCGCCTAGTGCAAGAGCAAGTGGATCAAACCTGGCTTTTGGCCTTGACCCCGAGGGGTCCGGCGCCTTTCATGCCGCCCCTTTTGCGGGAGACTGGCTTGGCCGAAGATCCGAACGACTGGGACATCGCCACCCGCCTGATTCGCGGCGGTTTGGCGCGCTCCGCCCACGGCGAAACCGCCGAGGCCCTCTATTTGACCCAGGGTTTTGTCTATGAAAGCGCCGAAAGCGCCGACGCCCGGTTTTCTGGCGCGGAGCCTGGTTTCATCTATGCGCGCTATGGCAACCCCACGGTCAAGATGTTCGAGGATCGCCTCGCCCTTCTCGAGGGCGCCGAGGCCTGTCGCGCGACAGCCTCCGGCATGGCGGCCGTGCATCTGGCGCTGACCGGCCTGCTCCGCGCCGGGGATCATGTGGTTTCCGGCAAGGCGCTGTTCGGATCGTGCCGATGGATCCTCAACAATTGGGCCCCGCGGTTCGGGGTCGAGACGACGCTGGT
Source organism: Caulobacteraceae bacterium (assembly GCA_043740995.1). Lineage (GTDB taxonomy): Bacteria > Pseudomonadota > Alphaproteobacteria > Caulobacterales > Caulobacteraceae > Acaudatibacter. Next base: position 741 of record JAYUBD010000381.1, read on the forward strand.
AGACGGACCTGATCTGGACGCCTGGCGTGCGGCGGTGCGGCCGAACACCAAGGTGTTCTTCCTGGAAAGTCCCGCCAATCCGCTGCTCGAAATCTGTGACATTGCCGGGATATGCGCCATCGCCCGCGAGGCCGGCGCCAAGGTCGTCGTCGATAATGTGTTCGCCACGCCGATCTTCCAGTCGCCGCTTAAGCTGGGGGCCGACGTTGTGGTCTATTCCGCCACCAAGCATATCGACGGCGGGGGTCGGGTCATGGGCGGCGCCGTGCTGGGCAGTCTGGCGCTCATCGACGAGTGCTATAAGGACCTCATCCGCCACACGGGCCCGGCGCTCTCGCCGTTCAACGCCTGGGTCCTTCTGAAGGGCATGGAGACCCTGGACCTGCGCGTGCGACGCCAAAGCCAAACCGCGGCGGCCCTGGCCGACCGGCTGGTGGCGCATCCAAGGGTCAAGGCCTGCCGCTATCCGGGACGGCCCGATCACCCGCAGTACGAAATCGCCCTGCGGCAGATGACCGGGGGCGGCAATCTGATCGCCATTGATCTGGGCTCCCAGGCGGCGGCCTTCCGCTTCCTCAACGCGCTTGAGCTTGTCGACATCTCCAACAATCTCGGCGACGCCAAGTCCATGGCGACGCACCCAACCACCACCACCCATCGTTCGATGACCGAGGCGCAGCGCCTTGAGATCGGCCTGACTGACGGCTGGGTGCGGCTGTCGGTCGGCCTGGAAGGTCCGGGCGATCTGACCCGCGACCTCGAACGCGCCTTGGATTCAAACCGATGACGACGCGCGGAGACTATGAGGCGGTGACGCGGGGCATCGCGGTACGCGTGTCGCCAACCTTTCTACCGAACCAGTCGGATCCCGCCCGCGGGCAATTCGCCTGGTCCTACACCGTGGAAATCGCCAACCGGGGGGCCGAAACCGTGCAGTTGTTGGCGCGCCACTGGGTTATCACCGACGGGCGCGGTCGCGTCGAAATCGTCGATGGTCCGGGCGTGGTGGGTGAACAGCCGACGCTGAAGGCGGGGGAAGCGTTCCGCTACACGTCAGGTTGCCCGCTGACCACGCCCTCCGGCGACATGCACGGCGTCTACCGGATGATCACCGCATCAGGCGACACCTTCGAAGCGGAGATCCCGGCCTTTTCCCTGCATCTGCCTGATGCCGCGCGACGGCCGAACTAAGCTTTTTCTCCTTCACGGCATCGCGAGGGAAAGATGGAGAGAAACTCCGGAGAGAATGGAAAACTCTCAATATTCCCCTACATCCGTGGTGATCTATGCTTCCCCACCCTGATCGCTTCGCGATCGGTCCCTCCCCAGGCCGGGGAGGGAGGCCTGACTTTACTCGACCATTTCCGGATGGAGCACGTAAACGCGCGAGCAATATTCGCAGGTAACGTGGATTTGACCGTCCGCCTCGACCATCTCCGCGCGCTCCTCGGGTGGAAACACACCCAGCATGCCAACGATTTTCTCGTGTGAACACCGACAAAAGCCGGTGATCAATTTCGGCTCGAACAGCCTGACGCCCTCGTCATGGAACAGCCTCCAGAGCAGCGTCTCACCGGAGATCGACGGGTCTATCAACTCATCCTCGCCCACGGTTTCGAACAGGGCCTGAGCGGTGGTCCAGGCTTCAGCGGTGGAGCCGCGGGCATTATCCTCCGCGATGTTCTGGATCAGCAGGCCTCCGGCGCGCCAGGCGAGGCCGTGACCGATATCCGCCTGGCCGACGGCCAGCCTCACTCGGGTCGGGGTCTGCTCGGACTGGGCGAAATAGGTTTCCGCGCACAGCGCCAGGGTTTCGCCCTCAATGACGGTGACCCCCTGATAACGCTCCCGCTCCGGCCCTTGATCCACCGTCATGATGAAGACGCCCTGACCGAGCAGGCTTCCGGCCCCCGGCCGCGCAAAACCCTCGCTAGCCCCGGCGACCCTATCGGCATCAAATCGGCAATAGCCGCGAAGGCCGCCGCTGGTGTCGTAGTCGGCGACCACATAGGCCACCGGGCCGTCGCCCTGAGCCTGCACGATCAAACGCCCCTCGAACTTCAGGCTTGCGCCCACCAGAGCCGCCAGCGCGCACGCCTCGCCCAGCAGATTGGCCACGGGTTCGGGATAGGCGTGCCGGGTCAACACCTCGTTGATCGCGGCGCCCAGCCGCACGATGCGGCCGCGAACGGGCTGTTGTTCGATCTGGAAGGGCGCGACCAGATCATCGGTGATGGGTGCGGGGATGGGTTGGGGCAAGGCGAGGATATAGTGCGCGCGGGCCGAATTTCACCCCACCGCGCCAAAACACCAGGCGAGGATCGACTTCTGGGCGTGGATGCGGTTTTCGGCGGCTTCCCAAACCAGGGAGCGAGGACCGTCGATGACTTCGGCGGTCACCTCCTCGCCGCGGTGGGCGGGCAGGCAGTGCAGGAACACCGCGCCGGGCGCGGCCAGGGCCATAAGCTGCTCGCTGACTTGATAGGGGGCGAAGGCCTCGACCCGGGCCTGATGATCCAGATCGCCCATCGACACCCAGGCGTCGGAGATCACGCAATCCGCTCCGCGCACGGCGGCGGCCAAATCGTCCGTGACGACCAGGCCGCCGGGCGCGGCCTTGGCCAGGTCGGCCGCCGCCGGCTGATATTTGGGAGGACACGCAACCGCAAGACGGAAACCCAGCTTCGCGGTAGCGTGGATATAGCTGGCGCAGACATTATTGCCGTCGCCCACCCAGGCGATCGTCTTGCCGGCGATCGGTCCGCCATGCGCTTCCAGCGCCTGCAGATCGGCCATGATCTGGCAGGGGTGGCTGCGGTCAGTGAGGCCATTGATCACCGGGACGGTCGCGGCGGCCGCCAGGCGTTCGACCTTTTCGTGATCGTCGGTGCGCAGCATCACCGCATCGACCATCCGCGACAGCGTCCGGGCGGTATCCTCGATCGTCTCGCCGCGGCCGAGCTGCATGTCGGCGCTGGTCGAAATGATCCCTGAACCGCCGAGCTGGCGGATCGCCGCATCAAATGAAAAGCGGGTGCGCGTCGAATTTTTCTCGAAGATCATCGCCAATACCCGACCGACCGCCGGGGCGTCGGCGTCGGGCCGGCCTTGCGGCCAACCCACGCGGGCGGCCTTGCGGGCCTTCGCGTCATCCAGGATGGCGCGCAAGGTCGCCGAATCCAGTCGCCATAGATCGAGGAAGTGCCGCACCTCGTTCACGCGGCGGCTTTCCGCCTGACCCGCTCGCAGGTGCGTTCAAGCTTATCAACGGCTTCTTGAGCCTCCGCGATGGTCAACAGCAGCGAAGGCAACAGCCGCACGCAATTGTCGCCGCCGCCGGCGATCAACAACCGCTCTTCCCGCGCCTGGGCCATGAAGTCGCGATTGTTCGGGGTCAGTTTGAGGCCGATTAACAATCCCTTGCCGCGAACATCAACGATAATGTCGGCGTAGCGATGGCGCAGCCCCTCGAGTTGCTGGGTGAAATAGCCGGCGATCTCGCGCACGTGCGCCAGGGTCTCGGGGCGACTGAGCTCTTCAAAGGCGGCCAGGCCCACCGCCATGGCCAGGGGATTGCCGCCATAGGTCGAGCCATGCGACCCCACCGTCATGCCCGACGCCGCCTTGGCGGTAGCGAGACAGGCGCCCACCGGGAAGCCGTCGCCCAGGGCCTTGGCGACGCACATGATGTCCGGCTCGGCATCGCGCGCCCACTCATGCGCAAACAGCTTGCCGGTGCGACCCAGGCCGCATTGAATTTCATCATAGATCAACAGCACGCCATGCTCGTCGCAGAGCGCCCGCATCCTGGTGAGATCGGCTTCCGGCAGCGCCCGCGCGCCGCCCTCGCCCTGCACCGGTTCGATGATCAGGGCCGCCGTGTTGGGGCCGAGAGCCGCTTCCAGAGCCTCCATGTCGCCGAACGGCAGGCTCCGATAACCGGGCAAGGCCGGGCCAAAGCCTTCGACATAGGACGGGTTGCCGGCCGCGAACACCGCCGCATAGCTGCGACCATGAAAGGCGCCCTCGAAGCCGATGATCTCCACCCGCTCGACTTCACCGCGCGCCCAATGATATTTACGCGCGGTTTTCAAGGCACACTCCACCGCCTCCGTCCCGGAATTGGTGAAGAACACCACATCGGCGAAGGTGGCGGCGCACAGCCGCGTCGCCAGGGCTTCCTGACCGGGGATGCGGAAGATGTTGGAGACGTGCCACAGCTTTTCTGCCTGGGCCTTAAGGGCCGCGACCAGCTTAGGGTGGGCGTGCCCAAGGCCCGTGGTGGCGATGCCGGCCAGGCAGTCGAGATACGACTCGCCCTCGGCGGTGAACAGGCGCGCGCCTTCGCCGCGTTCAAAGGCGAGCTGGGCGCGGCTGTAGACGCCCATCAAATGATCGTCGGGAACGGTCGGCGTATCGCTGGTCGCCATCATCGCGGCCTCCCAAAAGCAAGACATCCCCACGCCGACGACGTGGGGAGATCAGGAAGCGTGGCGTTCTGTTCCGAGGCGCCGCCGCTGTCAACGACAAGCCGATTACAAACCGGCCGGTTCAGGGCCGTTGAGCCCGAACGATCATGTCTTGAGCTTGTATCCCGTGGCGAACATCCAAAGGCAGATCAAAGCCAGGACGACCACGAGCACCGCCGTCGCGATGACGCCGATCACCAGGGAGCCGTCGCTATGGCCGATGAAACCGTATCGAAACCCGGAGATCAGGTAGAAGAACGGGTTGTAGTGCGACGCTGACCGGAACGGCTCGGGCAGGCGCGACACCATGTAAAAGGTGCCCGACAGAAAGGTCAT
>JAYUBD010000382.1:0-5539 GCA_043740995.1 Caulobacteraceae bacterium
TGTTGGAGCGAGCCCTGACGCATGCAAGCGCCAGCCTCGGCGCCAAAAAACTGCCGGACAATGAGCGTCTCGAATTTCTTGGAGATCGCGTGCTTGGCTTGATCATTGCGGACGCTCTGGTCACCGATGACCCCGAGGCCACGGCGGGAAGTCTTTCCAAGCGGCTAGCTGGTCTGGTCAACCGCGGCGCTTGCGCGCGCGTGGCGCGCGCGGTCGGTCTGGGAGACGCCCTTCGGCTACAAGGCGGGGAGACCCGGCGCGGCGGTCGCGATCACGAAACCATATTGGCGGACGGTTGTGAGGCCATGATCGCCGCCCTGTATTTCGAGTTGGGTCTGGAATCGACCGCTCGAATTGTTCTGACCCTATGGGCCCCGTTGATCGACGAGCCTGTCGATCCGATGGCGGCCAATCCCAAATCAGAACTGCAGGAATGGGCGGCGGCCAATGGACGGGGGGCGCCGGCCTATCGCCTGGTTTCCCGCACCGGCCCGGACCATCAGCCAATTTTCACCGTGGAAGTCGCGGTAGAGGGGGAAAGTCCGGCGACGGGGCAGGGGGGCGCCTTGCAGACCGCCGAGAAGACCGCCGCGCTCAATCTACTTCTCCGCCAAAGGACGAATTCATGACCAGAGCCGGCTTTGTCGCGATTATTGGAGCGCCCAATGCGGGCAAGTCGACCCTGGTCAACAAACTGGTGGGGACCAAGGTCTCCATCGTGACCCAGAAGGTTCAAACCACCCGTTTCCCCGTCCGAGGCGTGGCCATGGACGGCGAGAGCCAGATCGTTCTGGTCGACACACCCGGCATCTTCAAACCGCGACGACGGCTCGACCGGGCCATGGTGCGATCCGCCTGGAGGGGGGCCGAGGATGCCGATGTGGTCGTCCATCTGGTGGACGCCAATGCGCAGATCGAAGTGGCCGAAGGCTCGGGCACGGCCGCCGATCGCAAAGCAGTGGGCGATGTTGCCGCGATCATCGATAGCCTGTCGAAGGCCTCGCGCAAGGCGATCCTGGCCCTGAACAAGATTGACCTCGTCCGCCGCGACCGCCTCCTCGCCCTGACCCGGACCCTGTTCGATTCAGGCGCTTACGACGAGGTATTCATGATCAGCGCGGCGGACGGGGCGGGTGTCGAGGATCTGCGCCACCGCCTCTCCGCCCTGATCCCCGAAGGACCATGGTTCTACCCCGCCGACCAGAGCGCCGACATTCCCGCTCGCCTGCTCGCCGCCGAAATCACCCGGGAGAAGGTCTATTTGCGGGTTCATGAAGAGCTTCCCTATGCGACCAGCGTGCAAACTACGGCGTTTGAGGAACGTAACGACGGCTCGGCCCGCATCGAACAGACGATCTTTGTAGAGCGCGACGGCCAACGCGGTATCCTGCTTGGCAAGGGTGGCGAAACCCTGAAATGGATCGGTAAGGCCGCACGCGAGGAGCTTTGCCTATTGCTTGACCGGCCCGTCCACTTGTTTTTGCACGTCAAGGTCAAGGCGTCCTGGTCCGAAGACAAGGACCACTATCAGGACGTCGGGTTGGACTTCGACGTCTGAACGGGTGGGTCAGGTCTGAAAGGCTCCGCCCGGGCCGAAGGTGAGCGCCGCGAAGCGTTTCCCCATCGACACCTGACCGCGGGCATTGGGGTGCAGGCCGTCGGGCAGATCCGCCGTGTCCTTTTGATCGAACAAACAAAGACCATCCAAATAGTGAAGGTTTACATCGCCACCCCGTCTTCGATACTCAACGATCTGCGTTAGAATGTCCCGGATACGCCGCAGGGTGAGCGCTCCCGCCGAAATTTCCGAGGCGCGCGCCGAGATTCGAATACCAACCCCGTCCCGCAGGGTAGGACCCGGATGATCTTCGACCGCAGGACAGATTATCGGCGACACCACCAGGATAGGGGTCGTCTTTTTGTCCGCTCGGATGGTGTCCAGGAATTCGTTCGTCGCGGCGATGAACACGCGCTCCCGCATCGAATCCAAGTTCACGACATTGATCCCGAGCTTGAGGCTGATCAGGTCCGCGTCGCAGTCGCGCAGGACGCGGGCCACGACGCCATCAAGGTGGCATTGACCGGCGAAGCCCAACGAGGTCAAGTCCACACCCGCGCGCCTCGCGGCCACGGCGGGCCAGGTGTCCGACGGTCCAGCCGCTTCCATGCCGTGGCTGATCGAACTGCCATAGTGCGCCCACCGGCAACGATTCTCGGTTGGCAGCAGCGCCAATGCTTCGCTGGAAATGCGCAACCCCAGCAACTCGGCGCCGGCTGACTGCGGCAGCCAGATCTCCACATCGCGCATCGCCTCACCCGAAAGATCGAAGGCAAGCGTGCTGGGCACGCCGGCGAGCATGGATGTTTTCGCGGGCGTGGCGGTGAAATCCACTTCGAGCGTGTTTCCGTGCTCGACCGTGCGACGCTCAACCAGAACGCCATCGACCCGCAGATCAAAAATCGCCGGGACGCGCGCGCCCCGGTCGATTCTCAGGCCCGTCTCCAGCACATCGAGTTCGATCCGTTTTGCGTTGGTGCGAAGGGCGAGGCGCACGCCCGACGTCATGCGCGCCATGAAGGCGAGGCTCGGATCCAGCATCTTGGCGGCGGTCCAGGCGGGCAGGCGCCGCGGGGAAAGTCCCCTTGCCGTCCGATGCCGGTCGAGAGCCCCGCGAATAGCGAGCGCCGGATCGTTCCAGGCGATGTCTCTCATAATCTCGCTCCCGTCGCGTGCGCCTATGAAATCAGACCTGGGCCGCATCCCCAATCGGTCGGCATCACCGGCCATCGGCCAATTCCGCCCCCCTCGATCAGCATGCCGGTCATCGTCCGGTCCGCTTGTTGCGCCCGCCAGGCCAGCATGGCCTGAGCCTCGGCAAGGACACGGGACGGCTCGGTGATGGGCGTGCGCCAGGTCGGGTCGGCGAGAAGATCGAAACACAGCCAAGACGCATCCCCGAATTGCACATAGCCGATGCTCTTGCTCCGCGACACAGCCAGATTCTTGGTCTCCAGGCGGCGATCCCAGGGCCACGAACGCGGCCCGTTCGCAATCAGGCTGCCACGCCAATCAAATTCCCAATGGGCGGCGTCGCGCCACCACGGCGGCCCCTGACCGTTCAAAAACGACGTGAGTGGTAAGCCGTCGCATTGAGCGGGCACGGGAATACCCATCGCCTCACAGAGGGTGGGGAAAATATCGATGTTTTCAGTGAATCGCTCCACGGTCTGACCGTGCTGCGCCGGCCACCGCGGATCTCGCACGATGCCAAGGACATGGTAGCTCTGCTCGAACCAGCCGGCTTTTCCGATCAGGCCGTGATCGCCAAGCTGTTCGCCATGATCCGCGGTCACCACGATCAATGTGTCCCGCCAGGCGTCGCACGCTTCGAGCGCCGCCCATACCCGGCCAAGTTGATGGTCGGCCTCGCTGACCATGCCGAAATACTGCGCCTGCAGCCGGCGCATCGTCACGGGTTCAGTCGGTGCGGCGAGCTCCGGATTTTGCAACAGCCGCTCGTGCAACCTGTGGCGTTCGGAAGCCGCGGTGATTGGCGGCGGCATAGTGTCTGTGGCGTATTGGCTGGCGAACCGTCCCGCCGCCGCATAGGGAGGGTGAGGGCGGAGCTGACTGAGATGGGCGAACCACGGCACTTGCCGTCGGTTCAACCACGCGATGAACCGGTCGGTGAGAAAAGTCGACAGGCTAAGTTCCGCCGGCCGATCAGGCTCGCTCGCCAGCGCGGCCGCGCCGTCGTCGGGGACGTCATGGCCAAGATCGCGCAGCTGCCGAAGCCAAGGGGTCAGGTCGCCGGTCGGCAGGTGCAGTCCGACCGCGAAACCGGGCAGCACGTCTTCGTAGGTCGATAGACGCGGATCATCCGGACCGTCGGTGTCCCGCGGGTCAACGGCCTGGTCTGTGTAGCCGAACAGGGTCGGCGCATAGCCCGCCCGCCGCGCCGCCTTGGCGATGTTGTCGAACCGCGAGTCGAGCGGCGAGCCGTTGGCCACCACCCGATGGTTCATCTGGTACATCCCCGTATAGAGGCTCGCGCGACCGGGGCCGCATGGCGCGCACTGACTGTAGTGACGCTCCAGCCGCAGACCCTCCGCCGCCAGTCGGTCGAGATTGGGGGTGTGGACCACCGGATGGCCGGCGGCCGACAGGCAATCGCCCCGGAACTGGTCCAGCGTAATCAGCAGAATGTTCAAACTCGTGCCCCAGGACCCGACGCGACCTCGAAACGCCAATCCGTGCTCGAATGCAAGGCGGCAGTGAGCGGGCCATGCGGGCGGGACCCGTAGGCCCGTGTTAGGGTCTGACCCTCAGCTCCTTCGACCGGATTGATCCATGGAATTTGAAGACGACGGCTATATCCTTTCCGCCCGGGCTTTCGGAGAGTCCGGCGCCATCGTCGATGTGCTGACCGCGCGACATGGGAAATGGGCGGCTCACGTGGCCGGCGGCGGGTCGCGCCGGATGAAATCGATCATGCAATCGGGTGCGCGCGTCGTGGTCAGCTATCATTCCCGTGTGGCTGATCAGCTTGGCGCGGCGCGCCTGGAGCCGGTGGGGGAGGGACCTTCGACCTTGTTCGACGACCCGTTGGCGCTGGCCGGGCTTTCGGCGGCGGCGTCCGTGGTCAGCGGCGCCCTGCCGGAGCGCGAACCCTCTCCCGGCGCCTTTCTCGCCTTCGAGGCTCTGGTCGCGGTCTTGGCGATAAGCGAGATTTGGCCGGCGGTTCTGGTCCGCTTTGAGGCCGGCCTGTTGCAGGCGCTTGGCTTCGGCTTCGACCTGTCGCGGTGCGCGGTGACCGGCGACGTGGATGATCTGGTCTGGGTTAGTCCGCGCACCGGCCGCGCGGTCAGCGCGGCGGCCGGCGAGCCCTATCGGAGTCGCCTGCTCGCCTTGCCGCCGTTCCTGCTCTCCGCTCAGGGTCGCCTCGCCCCGGGGGATATCGGCGCCGGCCTGGCGCTTACCGGTCGATTTTTGCAGGATTTCGTTTTCTCGCCCCTTAACCGCCCTCTGCCGCCCGCCCGCCTATGGTTGATTGATCGATTGCAAGCGGCGGGGCGGCTTTAGCAAAGCTGAGGTCCGTCACAGGAAAAACGCGATCCTTCCGCGCGGGTACGAGGCCGCAGCGACTAGCCATTCGGGCCGCGCGATGACACATGGGGTATTAACCCCACATGAGTTGCCCCAATGTTTGTCCACGCTCCTACCGCCCGTTCGCGTTCGCTAGTCAAGGCGGTGACCTGGCGGATCTTGGGCAGCATCGATACGTTCATGATCAGCTTCGTGGTCGCGCGCCTGTTTCACCGACCGGTGACCTCTGCCATGTCGATCGCCGGCTCAATCGCCTCGGCGGAAACCGTGACCAAGATTTTGCTCTTCTATTTTCACGAGCGCATCTGGGCGCAAATTCGCTGGGGGCGGGCAGACACCGTGACGCAGGTCGAGGCGACCCACCCCCCGGTTGAATGATCGCCGCCCGCCGCTGGACTTCAGGGGGTGACTCGCGGTCTTAGGGGTGAATGA
>JAYUBD010000383.1:0-1611 GCA_043740995.1 Caulobacteraceae bacterium
AGCCTAAATAGCGGCGGAAGCGCTTGAAAGACGTGCGCGCCATCTGTTCCCAGAGGTCGCCGAACTGCGGGCCGACGACGTTGGCGAGCGCGATGCGGCTGTCCGGCGTCCAGCTACCGGTTGCTCTGGCCGAGCGCGTATCGGGGAGCAGATCCTTGGAGTAGACCGTCACCTTGGCGCCAGCCTCAAGAGCCAGTATCGCAGAGGTAAGGCCAAGCGCGCCACAACCCACTACGGCGATTTCGGATGGGCTATTGGCCAGCGCCTTTTGAACGGCGATCGTCCCTGAACCCCAGGACAGGGACCAGCCGGATCCGCCGTGACCGTAGTTGTGCACGACCAGAGCGTCGCCGACCTGTTCGGCGTCTAGAGCCTGTTTGGCCTTGGTTGAATCGATGATTCCGGTTGGGGCCGGATCGTGATTCAAGATGTGAGCTGGATGGAGGCCAGCTTGCATGGCTCGACCTTACGGGATGGATTTGCGTGAGCGTGTGGTGGCCGCGGTGGAAGCTGGCGAGAGCCGTCGCGGGGCGGCGCGTCGTTTCGGGGTGAGTGAGTCGGTTGCGGTTAAGTGGCTGCAACGGGTGGCCGCGACGGGCTCGGTGCGACCGGGTCAGATGGGCGGGCATGTTCGCCCTGCGCTGGAGGGTGAGCGGGACTGGATCCTGGCCCGGTTCGCGCAGGCGGGGTCGGACCTGACGGTCCGGGGCCTGGCGGCGGAGCTAACCGAGCGGGGCCTCAGGACGGGTCCGTACGCCGTCTGGTCGTTCTTCAAGCGCGAGGGTCTGACCTTCAAAAAAAAGCCTGCACGCGGCCGAGCAGGACCGCCCGGACGTGGCGCGCAAACGCGCACGCTGGAAGCGCCACCAGTCGAAACTTGATCCTCGCCGCCTGGTCTTCATCGATGAGACCTGGGCCAAGACCAACATGACCCGAACCCACGGCCGGGCCCTGCGCGGTCAGCGGCTCGTGGCCAAGGTCCCCCACGGGCGCTGGACGACGATGACCTTCATCGCCGCCTTGCGATGGGACCGGATCGACGCGCCTTTCGTCCTCGACGGACCGATCAACGGCGAGTGGTTCCGCGCCTGGGTCGAGCAGCTGCTGATCCCGACGCTCAAACCCGGCGACGTGGTGGTCATGGACAACCTCGGCAGCCACAAGGGCAAGCTGGTCCGCAGAGCCATCCGAAAGGCGGGCGCGCACCTGCTCTTCCTGCCGCCCTACAGCCCCGATCTGAACCCGATCGAGCAGGTCTTCTCCAAGCTGAAGACGCTCCTGAAAAAGGCCAACGAGCGCACCGTCGAGGCCACATGGCGGCGCATCGGCAGCCTGCTCGACCGCTTCAGCCCCGCAGAATGCTCAAACTACATCAGGCATGCCGGGTATGCGTATGCCTAAACCGAACAGACTCTAGACAGGCGATTCCCATGACATCGACGTATCCCCATATCGAAGGCGAAGAACCAGCTCACAGTTTCGGGCGCGAACTGCGCCGTAACCATTGCACCTCCGGCTCGCCCAATGACGATCGCAGCCACGCTCCGGGCCAACGTCAATACCAGGAACCAGGCGCCAGTCGGCGCCAGCTGGGCTAGTTTCCCGGCAGGT
>JAYUBD010000384.1:0-5532 GCA_043740995.1 Caulobacteraceae bacterium
AAGCGGCGTCGCCCACAACCCCACAGGCCCAGCTACAACCAAAGAAAGCGGACATTTGATTAGCTACGAAAGGCGGACATCTTCATTTGCTATCGACAGCCGCGAGGCCCCGATAGACAGCTCCCGCGGCCGCCTCATGATCACATCGGCGAGACGCCCGATCGGGCGGTCGCGGCCCACCACCATGGTTGAGGCGTCTGGCCGCCGCCAGGGCAGTCTCGAACCCCCGCTGCTTCCCTACTCTTTTCCGCAACGTCTCGCGGCCGAGGCGCTGGGAATGGCCCTGCTTCTGGCTATCGTGATCGGGTCGGGCATCATGGGGGATCGCCTGGCTGGCGGCAATGTGGCGATCGCCCTGCCCGGGAATACGGCGGCGACGGGAGCTGGTCTGGTGGTCCTGATCACCATCTTCGGCCCGTTGTCTGGGGCCTATTTCAATCCCGCCGTGACCCTGGTTTTCGCCTTGCGTCGGGAAATCGCCTGGAGCCTGGCCGGCGGCTATCTCGCCGCGCAGATCCTCGGCGGGGTGGCCGGGGTCTGGGCGGCCCAAGCCATGTTTGCCGAACTGATCCTGCAGATTTCGACAAAACCGCGCGAAGGTCCCGCTCAGGCTTTCGCGGAATTCATCGCGACCTTCGGGTTGGTCGGGGTCATACTGGGGTCGATCCGGTTCCGGTCGGACGCCACGCCGATGATCGTCGGCCTTTATATCACCGCCGCCTACTGGTTTACCGCCTCGACATCGTTCGCCAATCCCGCCGTGACCATCGCCCGCGCGCTCAGCAACACGTTCGCCGGCATCGCGCCCCATTCGGCGCCGACGTTCATCATCGCCCAATTGGCCGGCGCGGTTTGCGCCAGCCTGCTATTTGGTTGGTTGCTTCGAGAACGCGCCTCGACCTAGATGGACGCCGCCGGGTCGGTGATCTAAGGGACGCTCACCGCAGGATCCGAGATTGAGCCGACGCGCCGGGGCCGGACTCTCGGCGCGACACCACGGCGAATGATCTCACTGGAGGCCACTTTCATCGTGTCGACCGTCGCGAGGACATTTTCAAGCCTGGATGAGCTTGTCGTGGCGCGCGGTCTCGTGGCGCCGGAGACGATGGTTCGCGCGCGCCTCGTTCAGGGCGAAACCGGCGAGCCCCTGGACGCGGTGCTGACGCGCCTGGGCCTGGTTTCCGAAACCGCGCTGGCCGAGGGGATAGCCGGCGCGCTCGGCCTGCCCCTCGCCACAGCGGACCAGTTTCCCGAAACCCCGCCCGACCCTGGTCCCGTCGCGCCTCGCTTTCTGCGCGACGCCAAACTTGCCCTGTTGCGCGAAACCCCGGGCGCGATGGATGTGGCCGTCGCCGACCCGCTCAGTGCGTTCGGTCTTTCGGCGCTGGCCTTCGCCCTGCGCGTCGAGATTCGCGCTCATGTGGGTCGGGCCAGCGATATCGAGGCGGCCCTGGATCGCGCTTACGGCCTCGGAGACGCACAACATCACGCGGACAGCGAGGCAGGCGCCGACGACGCCGACGTTGAGCGGCTTAAGGATATGGCCAGCGATGCCCCCGTGGTTCGCGCCGTGAATGGCTTGATCTCCAGGGCAGCGGAGGCGCGCGCTTCGGACATCCATATCGAGCCCACCGAAGACGGGTTGCGGGTACGGTTTCGGATCGACGGCGCGCTGCATGACGAGCCTGGCCTGCCCGTGCCGTTCAAGTCGGCCCTGGTCTCGCGGATCAAGGTGATGGCCGGGTTGAACATCGCCGAGCGCCGGCTGCCGCAGGATGGTCGTTTGCGCCTCGCGGTGCGCGGCCACGAGATCGACCTGCGGGTGGCGACCTCCCCGGCGATCCATGGCGAGAGCGTCGTCCTCCGCCTACTTGATCGATCGAACCTGTCGCTCGATTTCGATGCCCTGGGTTTCGATGGGCCGACGCGCGTGCGCTACGAGCAGGCCCTGCGCCAGCCGCATGGCGTCGTTCTGGTCACCGGTCCCACTGGCAGCGGCAAGACCACCACGCTCTACGCCTCCTTGGCCCTGCTCAACGCGCCGGATCGAAAAATCCTGACGATTGAGGATCCGATCGAATATCGGCTGGCGGGCGTCAACCAGACCCAGGTCAACCCGCAGATCGGCCTCGATTTTGCCGCGGCCCTACGTTCGTTCCTGCGCCAGGATCCCGATGTGATCATGGTGGGCGAAATTCGCGATCTCGAGACCGCCCAGATCGCGGTGCAGGCCGCCCTCACCGGACACATGCTTCTGGCGACCATCCACACCAACAACGCCGCCAGCACCGTGACGCGCCTGGTCGATATGGGCGTCGAGCCGTTCTTGATCACCACGACGCTGAACGCGGTCCTGGCGCAAAGGCTGGTGCGGCGGTTGTGCCCGCATTGCGTGGAAACCTATGCCCCGTCGGATGTGTTCCTGGCCTCGTTGGGCATGCCGAAGGAGGCGCCAAGACCGGGTCGTCTGTTCAGGCCGGTGGGCTGTCCGGCCTGTGACCAATCCGGCTATCGCGGACGTCTAGCGCTGCTTGAGCTCCTCACCATGAGCGAGACGATCGCCGGCCTGGTGCTGGACAGGGCGGACGCGCGCGCCATGCATCGTGCTGCCGTGGCGGGCGGCATGCGTCCGATGTTTGAGGATGGATTGCTAAAGGCGGGTGAAGGACGGACCTCGATCGAGGAAGTCCTGCGCGTCACCAGAGAGGATTAGGGGGGTGACATCATACCGCTATCGGGCGGCCACCAGTGCCGGAGAGGTTCGTCTGGGCGTCATGGACGCCCCTTCGATCGAACAGGCCATGGAGCGGCTGCGACGCGGCGGCCTCATTCCCCTGGAGGCTTCCGAGACGACGACCCGGGCGGATACCGTCGGGTCGCACCGGCCTGACAGCGCGACGCGACAGGCGCTGATCAATGTGCTTGGTGAACTGGCCGTGCTGTTGGGGGCGGGGATGACTCTGGACCGCTCCTTGGCCATCAGTGTGGAAAACGCCGACCGCCCCGCGCTCACGGCGATCCTGGCCGGGCTCCACGCCCGAGTCACCGAAGGTGTTTCGCTCTCCCGCGCCTTCAGCGAATTGGGCGCGGTCTTTCCGCCCATGGTTTCGGCCATGGCCGAGGCGGGCGAGGCGAACGGCAAGCTCGATCAGGCTTTGGCCCGCCTGGCTGAAACCCTGGACCGGGGGGAGGCTTTGCGGCGGGTCGTAGTGTCGTCTTTGATCTATCCGGCGTTGCTGTTCTGCGTCACCGGCGGGGTGATCGGCATGATGTTGCTCTTCGTCGTTCCGCAATTCGAAACGGTATTCTCGGATCAGAGCGTAAAACTGCCGTTCGCCACCCGACTGGTGATGGCCGCGAGCCATGGTCTCAAGACCTATGGCTGGGCCGGCGCCCTGGTGATCGCCGCGGGCGTGTTTGCCGCGCGGGAGGGCTTGAAGCGACCCCTGGCGCGGCGCTGGCTGGATCGAGCGCTGTTGACCACGCCAGCGCTGGGTCCTCTCGTCACCAAGGCGGAATTGGCGCGCTTCTCACGGGTGCTCGCCAGTCTGGTGGATGGCGGGGTGCCGTTGCCCACCGCCCTCGGCATCGCTCAACGCTCGCTGACCAATGTGCATTTGTCGGAGGCCGTCGCCCGGGTTGGTGCGGGTCTCAAGCGCGGCGGCGGCCTGTCCGGTCCCCTGGCGGCCACCCGGTTGTTCCCGCCCCTGGCGATCAGCTTTCTGAGAACGGGCGAGGAGACGGCGCGCCTCGGCCTGATGCTCGACCGCCTCGCCGATGTCCTCGACCGGGATGTGCGCATGACGGTCCAGCGGTTTACGGACATATTGACTCCACTGATCACCCTGACCATGGCCGCCGTGGTCGGCGGGGTGATCGCCTCCATCATTTCGGCTATTCTCGGCTTCAACGACTTGGCGCTGCCCTCATGACCCAGACCGACCATCATCCTCGTCCCAAGGTTGCCCGGGAAGGGGGTTTCACGCTTTTGGAAATGCTGGTCGTCCTGGCGATCATGGGCCTGCTCGCCGCCATCGTGGCGCCGCAGGTTTTGAAATATCTCGGTTCATCGAGAACCCAGACCGCCAAGGTCCAGGTGCAAAACATTGGCGCGGCGCTGGAACTGTACCGACTGGACGTCGGGCGATACCCCACAACGGAGGAGGGCCTCTCGGCGCTGGTCGCCGCGCCGCCATCGGCGGCGGCCTGGAACGGACCCTATCTGCCCAAGGCCACCGCATTGAAGGATCCCTGGGACCAGCCTTATACCTACCGCATTCCTGGCCAGCACGGCGAAGCGGATGTCTTCACGCTCGGCTCCGACAAGGCGGAGGGAGGAACCGGTGAGGCGCGCGATGTCGGCAACTGGTGACGGCGAGGCCGGATTCACGCTCATTGAGATGCTGACCGTCCTAACGCTCACCGTCATGCTTGGCGCGATGGCGTTTCCCAGCATGGAGCGAGCCATGAACGCCGTCGCCTTTGTCCGGGCCAGGTCGATCCTGGTCGGCGATTTGAACAGCGCGCGCGCCCAGGCGATGAGCGGCGGCGTGCCGACGGTGCTGACGCTATTCACCGACGGCGGCGGCTATGATCGAACCGGCGCCGCCCCTCGACGGTTTGGCGACGCGATCCATATTGGCTCGGCGGGCGGCGATCGTATCGCCTTTTTCCCGGACGGTTCGGCGCGGCCGGCCTCTCTGGTCTTGCGGGCCGGCGCACGCGGCATCACGGTCAGAGTCGAGGCCGACGGGCGGGTGACGCCGGGTGCGGGAGGCGCCGGGTGAAGACGACCCCGGTCGCGGCATGTTTTGATGACGACCTCGGTTCGATCTTGATCGAGGCTTTGGTGTCGGCGGCCATCGTCGCGGGCGTGCTCGGCCTACTGTTTTCGACGTTGGCGGACGCCGAAACGCGACGCCAGGGCCTGGAGGCGCGGCGCCTAGCACTGATGATCGCCCAATCTCGGCTGGCCTCGGTCGGCGCGGAAATTCCGATCGCGACCGGCGAAACCCAAGGCGCGGAGGCGGGCCTCGCCTGGCGGGTGCGCATTGAGCCTGGGGCGTCGGAGGGGCTGGCGATCAGCCGCATCGCGCCGCCGTCGCTGGTCATGGTTTCCGTTCGCCGCGCGACTGGCGGGGCGGACCTGGTCACCTTGTCCACGCTCCGTCTGGCCGCCGTGCCGTGATGCCTCGCGATCGATCGGCGGGGTTCACCCTGGTGGAGACCCTGGCCAGCCTGTCCATCCTGGCGCTGCTCAGCCTGTTGATTGTCAGCGGGGCACAGTTCGCGCGCCTGCGTCTGATGCGAATGGACCAGGGTTCCAATCTTGAGTCGGTCCAGATGGCCCAGGACATGCTCCGGGCACGCCTCGTCAGAAGTTTCCCCCTGGCGCATCCGTTTGCCGCGACCTCGTGGGTGGCGCTGGACGGCGCGCCTGATCGCCTGAACTTCGTCGCGCCGCCCGCCGACGCCGCCGCGCCGGACGCCGTGCGCCATTACACCGTTTGGCTGTCGCCGAACGGGGATCTC